>CAYUOB010000012.1:0-34795 GCA_964446145.1 uncultured Desulfobacula sp. | reverse complement strand
ATTCAAAAGTACTGGCATATCCACGTTGTGACGTGCATCTGCTTAAAAATCTGTTCGGAGGCGCCCCTGAGACTGCAAAGGACACAGGGCAGCGCTCAAAATCAGGATGCTGCTGCACAAAATCCATTGACATAGGATCCTATAAAGATCATCCGTGTTTTCACAATTGTCTTTTTTGCTATGCCAGCCCTGCCATGGACAGAATTGCGGGGAAAACCACAGAACAATGAAAATAAAAAACCTTGATATATGCAGAAAAACTTTCCTGGCGCCTCTTGCAGGCATAACAAACCTGCCCTTCCGCCTGCTTGTAAAATCATTGGGGTGTGCAGCGGTCTGTTCTGAAATGATCAGCGCCAAAGCAATCTGCTACAGATCCCAAAAAACATTGAAACTTCTTGAATCTGTCCCTGAAGAAAGGCCCTTGTCTGTTCAGCTGTTCGGGGCTGAACCTGATTCCATGGCCGAGGCTGCCGCATTTGTCCAGGACCTGAACATTGCAGACATCATTGATATAAATTTCGGATGCAGTGTCAAAAAAGTCATAAAACAGGGTGCAGGCGCAGCACTTATGAGAACCCCCGGATTAACCTTAAAAATTTTAGATAAAGTAAGAAAAGCAACCGATCTGCCCCTTACCATAAAAATCAGGTCAGGGTGGGATCCTTCAGGGGCACAGGCTGCTGAAACAGCAAAAATTGCAGAGGATTCAGGTGTTGACGCCCTGATTGTTCACCCGAGAACTGCTGTTCAGGGATTTAAGGGAAAAGCTGACTGGAATATTATCAGAAACATAAAACATCAGGTTTCCATCCCTGTCATAGGCAACGGAGATATAATCAATCCGGAAGATGCAGCACAGATGATCAGACAGACAGGGTGCGACGGGGTAATGGTCGGGAGGGCAGCCATGGCCAATCCCTTTATACTGGCACAGATTGATGAATTTCTTGAAACAGGATCATACAGGACACCGTCATATAATGAACTTTTCATGGCAATGGAAACCCTGATTGCAGGATATGTTTCTCATTTTGGAGAACAGCCTGCCTGCAGGATGCTGAGAGGCAGGCTGTCATGGTTTATAAAGGGAATGCCGGGATGTTCAAACCTCAGGAAAAGCCTGGCCGGCCTGAAATCCAGACAGCATGCCCTGGATCTTATACGGGAATTCAAATCCCGCATCGCATGATCGTATTATTGCCTTTTAAAAACTGCGGTTGCGATGGAACTTATGCCGCCTCTGGGTGTAAACTCCCCGGTAACTTCCATCTGAAGAGGATTAAGCACTTTGACAAGATCATCAAGTATCTTGTTTACCACATGCTCATAAAACATGCCCACATTTCTGTACTGCAGAAGATAATATTTCAATGACTTAAGCTCTATAATGGTTTCATCGGGCCTGTATTTTATTGTAATGCACCCATTATCCGGAAGCCCTGTCATGGGGCATACAGAAGTATACTCAGGCTGTTTTATTGTTATGTCAATGCTGCGCCTGGCCTTATAGGCATATTCAACAGGCTGCAGTATATCTGTTTTAACAACACCGGGATCTTCAATTTTATACGGGATTTCATATGTTTTATTTTCAATCATCAGAAATTTATCCTTTTATAATATTTCCATAAAATCTGTAAACAGAATTTTTTATCATAAATGGCCAGGGGTTTCAAATAAATAAACCTGCGAAAACAGCCGGTTTAATCGTATGGAAAAATCGTAAAAAACACTTGACAAATTTATCCAAAAAAAGGATAAATACCAAACTAAAAAATAATTTACTGATAAATTAAAGAATGTTATTCTAACAAATTAAGGCTGTTACGATACTTTCTTTAAATTCGATTGATTCAGAAATATCCGGCTGATTCTGGTATCGCCATTATTGGCCGTTAAATAAATCCAAGGAGGATGGAAACTAAATGAACGACTTTTTACAAAGCCTTCGCAATGGGCAGGCAGAAAAACAGCGTACGCCCAAAACGCGAAAAAACTATGACAATTCCTATCATTACACCAGCCAGCCCAGATACAATTCCTATGGCGGTTATGCCAACACAAGAAACCAGCAGATGAAAAGAGCTCCGATTCCACAGCCGCCAGGCAACCAGTACACGGTGGACGAAGGCACAGCAGCAACAACAATGCTGGCAGATGCCATTGAAAATCTCAGCGCTCATATTGAAACTCTGGTGAAAAATCAGGAATATCTGCTCAATGCCCAGGAGAAAACAGCCGATATGATGGAACGCCAGGCCCTTGCCATTGAACGTATCCTAGATCACCTGAACATAGGAAACGGGCAGGAAGATATTGTGGAGCCTGAAGATATTCGCCCTGCAGAACAGGCGTTTGAAGCTCCTGTTGCCGGAAGCATTGAATCTGCCACGGATCAGCCTGTTATACGCAAACGCAAAAGAAAAAAAATCATAACCCGGGAAAAACCCGAACAAAAAAGCACAGGCCTTCTGAGCAGGGAAGAGGTCATGGAAATAATCCACAATATGAGAGCAGAAGGAGCCACATTTGAACAGGTTGCCAATCACCTGATTGAGCTTGGCCAGCCAACATTTTCAGGCCGTGGCGAATGGCATGCCCAGACCATTCACCGGCTGTGCAACAAAAAATAATTATTCCGAAATCAATTAAAATTCAATGGGCTGTGCAGAATAGTGCAATATTTTTCTGCACAGCCTATTTTTCAAGCAACGCCATATATTCCGCCCATTCCACGGGCAGCATATTTTTTTTTCTGGTATTGCATTCCTTGCAGCAGGGCACAAGATTGAATTTTTCCGACCTGCCTCCCCTTGCAAGGGGAATCACATGATCCATGGTGAGTTCGCGGGGCTGAAATTTTCGTTTGCAATAATGGCAGATTCCAGAAGCACGCCTGCGTTTCCACCATTGGCTGTTTCTGAGCTTTCTTGCCTTGTCCTTGTGCTTTCTTATGAATTTTTCATCTGCCGGAAAGCCATGATCATTCATAATATCAATATCCGAACTCATTCAGGGTTCCAGGCCTGTCCACCCAGTCCCGGGTAACCTTGACAAACAATTTGAGCAATACCTTGTGGCCTGTCATCTGTTCTATATCTTCTCTTGCCCTGGAGCCTATTTTCGTCAGCATGGCTCCTTTTTTGCCGATAATAATACCTTTCTGGGATTTTCTCACCAGATGAATACTTGCATGTATCACAAGAAGCTTTCTTTCCATTCTGAAAGAATCCACTGTAACGGCGCTGGAATAAGGTATCTCCATTCCTGTCAGGCGGAACACCTTTTCCCTTATAATTTCTTTTACCATGAATTTTTCAGATACATCGGTAAATGTTTCTTCGGGGAACAGCTTCGGGCCGAAAGAAAGGCAACGCTCTATTTCCTTAAGAAGCCCTGTCACCTGTATGTTTTTTTTTGCTGATACAGGCACGATGGCAGCAAAATCATACATCGGCCTGAATTCATCAACCAAGGCAAAAACCTGTGCTTTCTTTACAAGATCAATCTTATTCAACACAAGAATGACCTTTCTTGATTTTTTTTTCAGGCGGGACAATATCAATTTTTCAGAAGAATAATTTCTGGCTGAAAGATCGACCATGAACAATATCACATCAACATCTTCCATGGCCGTGAGCGCCTGATCCACAATCCTTTTGTTCAAAAGGCGTGTTCCTTTGAGTATGCCGGGAGTATCAACAAACACAATCTGTGATGAGGGCCTGTTCACAATGCCTGTGATTCTGTCTCTGGTTGTCTGGGGTTTTTTGGAAGTAATGGAAATTTTCTGGCCCAGCACCTGATTGAGCAAAGTGGATTTACCGGCATTTGGTGCACCTATAATACCGGCAAACCCTGATCTGAAGCTGCTCTGTTCATTGTTCCGGGTCATTTTGTTCATCCTCTCCTGCTGCGGTTAATGCCTGAATCTCATCCAATACAATATCCCGTCCCTGTTTAGTCCTGGCAGAAAACAGGATTGCATCATCCGTATCCAGCCCGATCTGCCGGCAAATGGAAGTACGCTGCTTTGCCTGGTTTGTTTTTGACAATTTGTCAGCTTTTGTAAGGACAATAAGATAGGGAATCTGTCTGGATTCCAGCCATTCTATCATGTCAAATTCTTCTTTTCCCGGATCCCTTCTTATATCAATCAGCAAAATAAGGCCAAAAAGATTTGCACGGCAGGAAAGATAACGGTTCACCATGGGCTGCCATTGCGATCTTATTTTCTTGGACACCTTTGCAAATCCATAGCCCGGAAGATCAACAAATGAAAGGGTTTCATTGATCACAAAAAAATTGATGAGCTGTGTACATCCGGGCTTTGAGCTTGTTTTCACCATATCCCGCCTTTGAATCAGAGAATTGATCAAAGATGATTTTCCCACATTGGATCTGCCTGCAAAAGCTATTTCAGGCAGATCATATTCAGGATAATGTGAAGGTTTTACAGCGCTTTTAACGAACCTGACATTTTTAATTATCATTATAAAGTTTTCAAATAGCCTTCCAGCCTGTCAAGGCCTGTTTTCAGATTCTCCATGGAATTTGCATATGAAAATCTCAGATATCCCTCTCCGTTGGGCCCGAAATCAATGCCGGGAGTAACCCCCACATGGGCTTTTTCAAGTATGTCAAAGGCAAGGGAGTATGAGTCCTGCGAGATATGCTTTGCATTAACAAAAACATAAAAGGCGCCGGTGGGAGGGACACTTATTCCAAATCCCATTTTTTCTAAACGGTCAATTACATATCTGCGCCGCCTGTCATAGGTTGCGCGCATCTTTTCGGTTTCTTCTTCAGCTTCCATGAGAGCTGCTGCTCCTGCAAGCTGTGCTATGGAACTTGCACATATGAAAAAATTTTGCTGAAGCACCTGAAGCGGGCGGATGAATTCCTTTGGAGCTATCACATAACCAAGGCGCAGGCCTGTCATGGCAAATAATTTTGAAAATCCGTTCAGAACAAATGCCCTGTCTGTAAATTCATATATGGAATGCTCCTTTCCCTCGTACACAAGGCCATGGTAAATTTCATCTGAAATAATGTAAAGCCCGTTGGCATCGGCGAACTCAACGATCTGACGCATCCTTTGTTCCGGAATAAGGTTGCCTGTGGGATTTGCAGGCGAATTAATGAAAATTGCCTTTGTTCTGGATGTAATCTTTTCCCTTATTGCCTCGGGAGTATAGATGAAACCCTCATGCTCAAAAACAGGGACGCTTACCGGAACTGCCCCCACATAATGGATAAAATTGGCATAACACGCATAGCAGGGATCTGTTATGATAATCTCATCACCAGGGTCTAAAAACGCTGAAAACAGCAGAAGCATTGCAGGCGAAGTGCCTGATGTCACAAGTATCCTGTCAGTGCCGATCTTGGTGTTGTACTTTTTTTTATGGTACTGGCTTATGGCCTGCCTTAAACGTATGTCTCCAAGACTGTGGGTATAATGGGTTTCATTGTTTTCAAAGGCTTCAGCAACAGCTTTGCTGACACATTCCGGCACGTTGAAATCAGGTTCCCCGATTTCCATGTGAATGACATCAATGCCCTTTTTTTCCATTTTCTGGATTTTTTCAAGGATCTCCATCACAATAAAAGGAGTTATTTTTTCGCATCTTAAAGCAGGTTTCATCACAGCACCTTGTTTAACGGGTATTCGATTATGCCTTCTGCCCCTGCCTTAAGCAGCATGGGGATCAGATCTCTTACAATTCCATTGTCCACTATGGTTTCAACGGAATACCAGTCAGACTGGTAAAGGGAGGCAATGGTGGGAGCATTAAGGCTTGGCAGAAGAGACACCACCTTTGCGATTCTGTTTTCAGGGACATTCATTTTGATTCCCACAAGTTTTTCAGCCACAAGCGCTCCCTGCAGAAGCATGGCAATCTGCTCTATTTTCTCTCTTTTTGCAGGATTCTGCCAGGCATCTTTATTGGCAATCAATTGGGTATTTGTCTGCATGACTTCATGGATTACCCGCAGGTTATGTGCCTTTATTGTACTTTCAGTCTCAGTGATTTCCACAATGGCATCTGCAAGCCCTGACACAATTTTTGCCTCTGTGGCTCCCCAGGAGAATTTTACATTAACATTGATATTGCGTTCCCTGAAAAAACGTCTGGTAAATTTTACAAGTTCAGTTGAAATGGTTTTACCTTCAAGGTCTTCAAGGTTTTTTATGGAAGAATCACTTGCAACGGCCACAACCCATCTTGCAGGGCGCGCACTGACCTTGGAATACACAAGATCAGTGACAACATGGACATCAGATTCATGTTCCGCTATCCAGTCAAGCCCTGTAAGCCCTGCATCAATCACTCCGCTTTCAACATTTATGGACATTTCCTGGGCGCGGCAGAGCGCACATTCAATGGAATCATCATTGATATCAGGAAAATAGCTTCTTCCTTCAATATTAATTTTCCAGCCGGAACGCTTAAAAAGATTTATCGTCGCATTCTGCAGACTACCCTTCGGGATTCCAAGCTTCAATATTTTTTCCATTATTTATATACCTCTTTGGGATCAAAAATTCTTGGCTCAGTTATCTCAAGCCTGTCACCGGCCACCTTTGAAAAAAAACAGGTTCTGTACCCCTTATGACAGGCAGCACCACCTAGCTGATTCACCTTTAGAAGGATGGTATCACAATCACAATCAATTCTTATTTCCATAACATTCTGCACATGGCCTGAAGTTTCCCCCTTTTTCCACAATGCCTGCCTTGATCTGCTGTAATATGTGGCTTTGCCGGTTTTCAAGGTTTCCTCAAATGCCTCTTCATTCATATAAGCCATCATGAGCACTTCGCCGGTTTCAGCATCCTGGGCAATGGCAGGGATCAATCCGTTCATTTTCTCAAAATCAAGTTTTATCACAGCCCGATATACTCCTGAAATATTATAATTAAAACTTTATTAGATATCCAAATCTCCATAAAAAGTCAAATCATAAATACCATGTGCTGAAAATTATCCTCTGTCTTCTGCCCAGGTATTGCCATGCCATATGGAATCTGATACATAAACCACTTAAAATTTAAATAATTATAATCATCTTGCAGGATATTATGACAAAACGCAAAACCAGAGCTGATGTACTGAAACAAAGAGGAAAAAAAAAGGAAAAAAGCCTTGTTCTTTCATTGTTCAAATGGTTTTTCACACTGCTTATAATCTTTACACTCCTGGGGTGCGCAGGCCTTGCCGGGCTCTATTATTATCTCAGCCGTGATCTGCCAAAAATCAACACACTCAAGGACTACCGCCCTGCCACAGTTACAAGCGTATTTTCAGATGACGGCAGAAAAATAGGAGAATTTTACGAACAAAGAAGAATTGTCATTCCTTTGTCTGAAATGCCTGCAAACCTTATCAATGCCTTTATTGCAGCAGAGGATTCAAGATTCAGGGAGCATCCCGGCATTGATATTATCTCCATTATCAGGGCCTCGGTTAAAAACTTCAGGGCAGGAACAATTGTCCAGGGAGGATCCACCATAACCCAGCAGGTAACAAAATCCTTTCTTCTCACTCCGGAACGTACCTATAAACGCAAGCTCAGGGAAGCCATCCTGGCCTATAGAATTGAAAAAAAATTCACAAAGGATGAAATCCTTTTTCTTTACCTCAATCAGATATATCTCGGCCATGGCGCCTATGGAGTGGAGGCTGCATCCGAAAACTATTTTGGCAAACATGCAAAGGACCTTAACCTTGCGGAATGTTCAATGCTGGCAGGCCTGCCCCAGGCCCCCAGCAGATATTCGCCCTTCAGGTTCCCCGAAAGGGCAAAACAGCGCCAGATTTACGTGCTCAACAGAATGAAGGAAGAAGGGTTTATAACCAACCTTGAAGCCACAGAAGCTATTGACATGAAGCTTGATATCAAACCTAGAAAAAACTGGTTCATAGAAAGAGTTCCCTGTTATACAGAATATGTCAGGCGTTATGTTGAAGAGCATTATGGAAAAGACGCCCTTTACAGACAGGGTCTTCAGATACACACAGCCGTCAATATAGAACTGCAGAAAATAGCAAGAAAAGCCGTCAGAAAAGGCCTGATTGAACTTGACAGACGGACAGGCTACAGAGGGCCGATCAAAAACATCTCTTCGCTCCAGATTGAAGATTTCTGCGCTGAAACTGCAAAACAGATAGGTGCCAGGCTGCTTGCAAAAGGCAATATATACAAGGGCGTTGTTCTGGCTGTTGATGATGAAAACAAAATCACAAAGGTGAGGGTGGGCAATTTCAAGGGGATAATAAAACTTGCCACAATGACATGGGCAAGAAAACCAGACCCTGAAGTGGCATACTATGAAACAAAGATCAGAAAACCCTCTGAAGTGCTCAGGCCTGGTGATGTGATTCTGGTCAAGGTTGCCAGTGATATGGTTGAGGACAACACCCTTGAATTTACCCTGTACCAGGAACCTGTTGCCCAGTCAGCCCTGCTGAGCATTGAAGCGGAAACAGGCCATGTCAAGGTCATGATAGGAGGCCGTGATTACCGTGACAGCCAGTTTAACCGCGCATACCAGTCACGCCGCCAGCCAGGCAGTGCTTTCAAACCGATTATTTATGCAGCTGCCCTTGACAAGGGATATACTGCGGCAAGCGTGATAATGGACTCTCCGGTTGTATATGAGGATACACAAAGGGATTTTGTATGGAAGCCCAGAAACTACAAGGAAAAATTTTACGGCCCCACTCTTTTCAGGGAAGCCCTTGTAAAATCAAGAAATATTGTAACCATCAAGATATTAAAGGACATCGGCATAGACTATGTCATAAATTATGCAAGGAAACTTGGCATCACCTCTGATATTCACCAGGATCTGTCAATTGCACTGGGATCATCAGGGCTTTCCCTGCTGGAGCTTGTCAAGGCATACTCTGTATTTTCAAATCTTGGTTATCTGATAGATCCTGTATTTATCACAAAAATATATGACCGGGACGGTAATCTTCTGGAAAAATCAAAACTTGTCAGGAAAAAGGTGATTGACATGAGCACCGCCTATATAATGACAAATATAATGGAAAGTGTTGTAAAATCCGGAACCGGCTGGAGAATAAGGGCTCTCAAGAGGCCTGTGGCAGGCAAGACAGGCACGACCAACAATCTTTTCGATGCATGGTTCCTGGGATATACCCCAAGGTATACAACAGGTGTATGGGTGGGGCTTGACAAGGAAGCGCCTCTTGGCAAGGGAGAAACAGGATCAAGAGCTGCAAGCCCCATCTGGCTTGATTATATGCGCAATGCTCTTAAGGGAAAAACCATCAGGACTTTTAATGTTCCAGAAGGTATTGTTTTTGCCAAAATAGATGCAAAAACAGGCCTGCTCCCCATAGAAGAATCGGAAAAAACCATTTTTGAATGTTTCAAAGAAGGCACTGTGCCCACAGAACACAGCCCAAGGCCGGGAATATCCTCAGATTCTGAAGAGCTTTTCAAGGAAGGAATATAAAAACAATTCCCGGTCAGGCCATTGCCTCATTAAAAAACCTGAATGCATTGACACAGCATATTTTATCAATGATACGGGAAGCAATTTTTCTGCGCTGCATCTCATCCACAAGCATATCAAGCGAGCCTGTCCCTGTTATTCCGTAAGGCAGGCTGTCCACGCCGTCAAAATCACTGCCCAGGGCAAGGCAGTCTTCGCCGCCTTTGTTTATTATGTGGAGGGCATGGTCAACAAGCTGTGCTATGCGGGCAGGTTCAAGATCTGACAAGGCTTCCCTGCTTATCCTGCCTGCCTGCTGAAAATTGATTTCACCGCGCTTCATTTTTGCAAGAATTTTATCGCGAACAGCTTTTTCACGGCTGTAATATTCAGGGCTGATAAATCCTGAACCGTATGTAAGCCCTATGATTCCACCTCTGCGCGCAATTACTGCTATCATGTCATCAGTAAGATTTCTTTCATTGGGACATACAGCCCTTGCATTGGAATGAGTTGCCACAAACGGAGAATCTGCAATGGCTGCAATATCATAAAAACCGATATCAGATGCATGGGATACATCCACAACAATTCCCAGGTCATGGCACAGCCTGACAAGTGTTTTTCCAGATTCTGTCAGCCCTGTTTTGCTGCCGAAAACTGTTCCGCAAAATTCATTGTCATCCCATGCAATGGTCAGAACCCTTACCCCCCGCCTGTAAAAATGTTCAAGGTTTTCAGGGTTGCCCATTAAAGGTGCAGCGCCTTCAATGGCCACAATCACACCGGTTCTGTTTTCCCGGTCTTCCACCTTGCCCAGTTCCTGGCTGTTTCTTACCTGAACAAGCCTGTCGCCATGAGCCCGGACAAGATTTTCAATGGAATCAATATATTTATCGCATGCTTCAAAACACCTTCCAGGGTAATTGGCATCATGGACAAAACAGGCAAACACCTGAACAATCGTATTGGAAGCCTCAAGCCCGTTAAGATTGACATGCAGATCAGAATCAGAGGCAAAATCCAGGCCCTCTTCAATTATTCTCATTATTGTATCACAATGCAGATCAAAAAATTTCATATCACATCCTGTCTATGGCTATCTCATCAGGTTCAAGCCTGCCGTCATGGCAGATCTTAAAACATAATTCAGGATAGCAGTGTTCAAGTTTTTTCAAATTGGAATTCCTGTTGCCCCTGAGCCTGGAATCTGATGCCGGATTAACCCTGAGGATAATCCCGGTCCGGGGGTTGTCCCCGGTCAGATGCATGGCATCGAGTCTGCGGCAGACCCTGTCAAACATGATCCTGGAAAACACAAGGTGCCCGAAACAAGGGTGCCATGGGCCTTTTATCATCATCGACCTGTCTTCCAGAGTTTCTGAAGCCTGAAGTCCCATGCGGATCACCTTAACATCAGCTTTTTTGAATATAAGAAACATTGAGGCAACCATGTCCACTGCCTGGTCAAGTTCCAGCGGAACGTACCTGCCCTGCCTGTACCAGTGCTCCACAAGACTGCCCCTGAGCACCATCAGAGGATAAATCCTGGCAAAATCAGGCCTGAGTCCTGCAAGTTTTTCAGTGCTTTCAAGCAAGGAAGCCTCAGTATCTTCCGGCAGGCCCGCCATGACCTGCACCCCTGTATTAAACCGGTATTCTTTCAGCAGAGACATGGCATGCACTGTATCTTCAGCAGTATGCCCTCTTTTTGATGCGGCAAGCACCTTGTTATTCATGGACTGAACTCCCAGCTCAATTGTCAGAACCCCGTGGGATCTGACAAGCTCAAGCAAAGATTCAGAAATTGTATCAGGCCGGGTTGAAAACCTTATTCCATCAATCTGGCCTGTATCCATGTATGGCTGCACCATATCAAGCAGCGCAAGAATGTCATGGCGCGGCAATCCTAAAAAATTGCCTCCAAAAAAGGCCAGCTCCACATATCTGCGCCCGCCCCTGTATTTCAGGTATGATGAAATTATTTCCCGCACAGATTCTTCCGATGGGAGCTCTGGTTCTGCACTGGTTATTATCGCCTGGTTGCAGAACGCACATTGATGGGGGCAGCCTGAATGGGGAATGAATACCGGAATTACCAGAGGCTTGTCTGCCACACTCATGGTCAAGCCCTGATCAGACCTTGTTTTTTTCAAGAATTCTCAGAGCATTTTCAGCAGCATTCTGTTCTGCCGCCTTCTTGGTTTTACCAACTCCCCTGAATTCCATATCAAACAGGTCAAGAGTGATTTCAAAAGTTTTATCATGATCAGGCCCGGTTGCATGCACAAGCTCATAAACTGGAGTACCGGCCCCGCGTTCCTGTGCAAATTCCTGCAATGCACTCTTGTAGTCGATTGTACTGCCTTTGGAAAGAATTTTATCAATTTTTTCATCAAAAAGATCAGAAATCAGGCCAAAAGCCTTATCAAACTCTCCATCCAGGTACACTGCCGCCACAACAGCTTCAAAGGCATCGGACAAAATTGAGTTCTTGTCAAACCCCCTGGAAAGCTTTTCGCCCTTTCCCAGCCTGATGAACCTGCCAAGGTCAATCATACGTGCCACCTCAGCCAGGCCAGGTTCACTTACAAGTGCTGATCTTAACTTTGACAGATCTCCTTCATTTTTCAAGGGACTTTTTTTCATGAGAAGATGCCCCACACACAGACCCAGCACAGCATCACCCAGAAACTCAAACCTTTCATTGTTCTCTGAACAATTTTCCCTGTTTTCATTTAAATATGAACTGTGGCACAATGCTGTTTCAAGCAGAGACCTGTCCCTGAAACTATATCCAAGATTTTCCTCAAGTATTGACAGGTCTGTGTAAATGGCTCTTACATGATCAAGGCGCAGTTTCAGCGCCTCAAACACGGAGTAACTGACATGAAGATTATTTTTACCGGTTCCAATGCTGACACCGGCATTAAAGGTACCGTGAAAATCCGAACCCCCGGTTGCAATAAGATTTTTCCGGTTTGCCAGCATGCTGAAATACCTGATTTCATCCTCATCATGATCAGTATAATAAACCTCAATGCCGCAAAGTCCGTATCCTGCAAGACAATCAATGAACTGACCGATATCGCATGAATCATCTTCAAACCCGATAAGGCCCGGATGCGCAAGGACAGGAACACCTCCTGCATTCAGAATTGCATGAATTGCCTTTTCACACGAAATCCTGAATTTATCCACATAGGCAGGCATATTTTTGGCCAGATATTTGTCAAAAGCCTGTTTAAAACTTGAAACATAGCCCTTTTCCCTCATCAGCTCAGCAATATGGGGCCGTCCCGCCTGATCAGCCCCGAACCTTTCCTGAACCTGGGCCATGGTTATCGGGATTCCAAGCCTGTTCAGTTTCTCAATAATCGCAGGATTTCTCTGTTCCCTTGATATTCTGGCCTTTTCAAGAATTGCATTCAGATTTTTGTCATATACGTTGAACCCATATCCAAGAAGATGAATACTTCCTTTGCTGGCAAACCCGCGCGGCGGGCTGCAGCTTATTTCAACCCCGGCAATGAATTCAGGGGATTTCGGCAGATTGTTCAGAATCTGTTTCACCCCTGCCAGGGTATCGTGATCAGTAATGGAAATGGCCCGCAGGCCGGATTCCCTGGCCAGGGACATGATCTGCCGGGGAGTGAAAGATCCGTCAGAGGCAGTTGAATGTATATGAAGGTCAATCAATTGATTTCAGAGGATGGCATATCAGATACCAAGCGCCTTTTCCATATCTTCTTCACGTTTCTTGCAGTCAATGCACTGAGTGGTGACAGGACGAGCCTTGAGCCGTTCAAGGGAGATAGGCTCTTCACACACTTCACAGATTCCAAAAGTCTTATTTTCAATCCGTTCAAGCGCTTTTTTGATCTTTTTAATCAGTTTATGTTCCCTGTCACGGATCCTGAGTTCAAAGCTTCTTTCAGCTTCATGGGATGCCCTGTCAGTCGGATCGGCAAAATTCTCTTTTGGCTGAGTCATGCCGGTTACAGTACTGTCAGCGTGTGAAAGAAGTTCCTGGAGCCTGTCAGTCAAAAGATCTTTAAAGAATTGTAAATCTTCATCTTTCATTGTGTTTGCCCTTTACCTTAATTATCAAGATCATCCAAAGGCATATATTATACTGAAATTTCATAAATTGTAAACAATTAAATATAATTAAAGATAAAGGGCATCAGAGTTCCCTGGCATATCATCAAATTTCTGATCAATCTGTCTGCCATTGGTTTTGGCCACAAATTTAAAGGCGGCTTTCAGCATTTAAAGTCAGTTAAAGTTATTAAAAGTAAATAATTATTTCATGCTTGACAAAACAAACCTAAAATCATATTAGATTTTTTGTTATATATGCCATGACTAAAATTTAATCAGGATATTTACTTCCATGAAATTTTTAAAAATATCCATGCCGATATTAGCAGGAATTATTGGCGCAGGCATGTGTCTTATTCAGGCACAGACAGCATGGGCTGACAGAATCATAAAAAAGGACCTGGATCACGACGGCCTCAGTGACCAGCTGCTGATATACAATGATGCCGGGGTCATCCAGAGAGTTGAAACAGACGCCGACCATGACGGCCATGCAGAACGGGTACAGATATACAGGGAAGGCAGGCTTGTCAGGCTCGAGCAGGATACAGACTCCAATGGAAAAACTGACTGCATTGACTACATTAAAAATCAAAAAAGAATATGCCAAAAAAAATTCGGGCCCAGGGGCAACCCGGTTCAGGTCACATTTTTCACAGACAAAGGCATGATCAGTCAGATAAAAAAAGATACCACGGGCAATGGCCAGTTTGATACCAGATATTATTTCAAAGACGAAAAACTTGTATCCTGTGAAAAGGATACCAACGGGAATGGCAGAACTGATGTATGGACAAGTTTTAAAAACCAGGTTCCAGCAATACAGAAACAGGATAAAAATGAAGACGGTATAATGGATTATTTTGCCGCATTTGATCAGAACGGCCATATACAGGTCATACGCGAAGATACGGACAAAAACGGCAAAATTGACTATATAAGATATTTCAGGAATTCAGAACAATATCGTACTGAACGCGATACTGACCATGACGGTTTTTTTGAATCAGTTTCTTTTATCAAAAATCACCTGATCGTTAAAACAAAAATTGACAAGAACAAAGATGGGCGCCCGGATATTATCATCTTCTTTGACAGAAACCGGAAAAAGAAAAAACTTGAATGGGATTCTGATTTTGACGGTTATTTTGAAACAACACAGATTTATGATGACCCTGAATGGACAATGATTGTATGTCAGGACACAAATGCGGATAACATCACGGATATCAGATCATTTTACAAAGATCAGGTACTCATGCGCAGGGAATTGGATGACAATTCAGATGGCAAGATAGACGGAATCGAGTTTTACGGAAAAACAGGAGTCCTGAGAAAAATAAAGGAGATAAAAAAAGGCAGGGCGGCAATTACCTGGTTTTACGACACCAGCGGACATCTGATCCGCGGAGAAGAAGATACAAACCTGGACGGCCTTGTGGATACCTGGTATCTGTATAATAAAGGTACTCTTACAGGAGTACGGGAAGATACCAACCACGACGGCAGGGCTGATCTGTGGGAAAAATACGACAATACCCAGGCGCTCATCAAACGGGAAAAAGACCTTGATTTCGACGGGATACCGGATTTTACCGATCAAATTGACAAGACACAAAAAAGTTAAAAAAGCGGAGAAAACAACAATGGTGGAATTTTTATCAAAGGGCGGCATACTTGTAATTCCGATCCTGTTATGTTCTGTGTTTGCCCTGGCAATATTTCTGGAAAGAATCACGGTTTTTGCAAGAATGCGCAGCCGGGGCAAGGGCATTGACGATAAAGTTGCCAAGCTTATCATGGCAGAAAAAGATGAGGAGGCAAAACAGGCTGCTGTGGACAGCAATTCTCCCATGGGCCGCGTGCTGGCATGTGCAATTGAGGTAAAAAACGCTGAGCGCCAGACCCTTGAAGCCATTATTGTAAATGCGATTGACAGGGAGGTGCAAAGCCTTTCATCATATATACAGGCCCTGGCCACCATAGGAAATATTGCCCCGTTACTGGGCCTTCTCGGAACAGTAATGGGCATGATCAAGGCATTCATGGTAATCCAGCAGATGGGAGGAAAAGTGAATGCTGCCGTACTTGCCGGAGGCATATGGGAAGCCATGCTCACCACAGCTATCGGCCTTGCAGTGGCTCTTCCCACAATGGTTGCCCACAGTTATCTTGTGGCAAGGGTGGATAAATACGAAGCCGGGCTCCAGAACGGTGCCATTGCCTTTATCAAAGCCATTTCCAATGGAGACTGACATGTTCTTTCCCCCCAAAAAAAGAACCCGCTACCAGATTCAGGCCCCGCTTACTTCCCTTATAGACATTGTTTTCATGCTGCTGATCTATTTTATGCTTACCACAAACTTCATCGTCAATGAAGGGATCAAAATCAAACTTCCCGATGCCAAAGCATCTTCGCCGCAGGTGAAGCAGGAGATCACGGTCCTTGTTGACAAAAACGGTGATGCCTATATCAGGAATAAAAAAATCCCCTTTGATGAACTTTATTCCAGGATAAAAAAAATGATAAATGCCGGCAGCACCGGCAGGCTGGTGATCATAAAGGCTGATAAGACTGTTATGCTTAACAAAGTTGTCAGGGTAATGGACATTGCAAAGGCAGCAGGGGCGTCCCGGTTGTGTCTGGCAACTGAAAAAGGGCTTTAACCGGCAATGATGAAAAAAAAAGAATCAGGCCCCAATCTTATGCTGTACGGGTTTGTTTTCATCTCCTTATGTGTCCATTTTTTTATTTTCTCCCGCATTGCAGACATGTATAAAACAAAAAAAGTTTCCTGCATTGAACTTTCCATGCGCACTTTTTCAAGGCCTGATTTCAGGCGGATCCCAAAACCCAGGATACGGACACGCCCTGTCATGCCTTCAAAGGCCATGACATCCGGGCCATGCACCCGTCCTGTTCCAAAAATCCGTATGAATATGGCAAAGGAGTTCAAAATGGATTATGCATATGAAAAAATAAGGCTTCCCAGGCTGCCTGGACATCTGAACATGGCTGGATTTAATATTCCGTCCCTTGAACCCCGGAAAACAGAAAACATAAAGCCAGATATTCATGAAAACCGGATGAAATTCTCCAATGCGCGGGATTATTTTGAAATGGTGGCATTGCGTATTAACAGGTTCAAGGAATATCCTGAATATGCCAGATCCAGATATATCCAGGGCAGGGTCAGGGTTGAATTTACAATAAAAAGGGACGGTTCATTGTCAAATATCAGGATTGTCAAAGGCTCAAGACAAAAAGAGCTTGATCAGGCAGCCCTTGAAGCTGTCAGCAAGGCATCACCGTTTCCCCGCCCTCCTCTCAATGTATTTACTCCGCCTGTAAAATTCAGAGTCACCATTGTGTTTGAACTTGTATGACAGATATTTTTATTCAGTCCTGATCAATTGAACCAGGCAAAGGGAGATAAGGCTGAAAAAAGCGCCTGCAAAAAAAGGAATCCTGTAATCTATCATCCACAGCAGCCCGCCTAAAACAGGCAGGACAACAGCGGCAATATGATTTATGGTAAATCCTACTGCCGCACTTGGTGCAATATCCTGAGGATGGGCAATCTTCTGGAAATAGGTCTGTATGCCAGTGGAAAAATTAAAAAAGATATGGTCAAAAACATATAAGATACCCGCCACAATCCTTGAATCAACAAATGCATAGGCAAGAAAAATAAAAATCAGTGAAAAATATTCAAGCGATAAAAGCTTTCGTTCTCCAAAGCGTACAATAAATTTACCGATAAAGGGGTTGAGAAAAAAATTGATGGTATTGTTTATTAAAAACAGAACAGCTATGTGCTGCACTGAAAATCCGAATTTTTTAACAAGCAGAAAAACTGCAAAAGCCATGAATATCTGACGTCTTGCACCGGCCATAAAGGTAAGAAAATAGAAAAGCCAGTATTTTGACCTGAAAATGAGCTGCTTTTTCTGGGGAACCGTTCTTTTGCTGGCAGGTGTTCTGGTCAGGCCCCACATGCCCATGGCCATGATACCTCCGCCAAACAGGGCATAAATAAGTTTATAGCTCAAAAACGGAGCCAAAAGAAAAATAAGCACTCCTGCAACTATGTTGGCAGCTGCTGCAAAGCTTCTCTGCTCGCTGAACACATGGGGGCTTGTCTGCTTGTCAAAGTACTGAAGAGTCAGGGACTGACTTGTTGTTTCATAATAATGAAATCCAAAGCTCATAACAAGGGTAGTAAAAATAAGACCGGAAAAACTTGGGAAAAACCCCGTGGCAAAAACCCCTGCACCCAGCAGGATTATGGACAGCGCAGACAATTTGTGCTCTTTAATAACAATGATCACAAAGGTAACACAAAGAGCCAGAAAGCCCGGGATTTCCCTGACTGACTGCAATATACCTATATGACTGCCTTCAAGACCCACAATATTGACACTGAAATTATCAAACAATGTGCGCCAGCATTGAAGCCCGGCAGTGGAACATATGGTCAGGACAGCAAGATAAACATACATCCTGTCTTTTCTGTATTCAGACATGGGCATTTCATTGACACGTGCATACCATCATGTCAAGCAAATTAAAGCAGATTTTTTTTTCTCAGAAGCGGAACAGGATCCACAATATGCCTTGGAAACCATTTTTTCTGGCCGCCTGTTCCAAGGGCCATGGAAAGAAGCTCGGAAAAATGCAGTATTGGGATGGATTTTTCAAGGCTGCATCTTATCTCAAGATTCAGATGGCACATTGCACAGGCAGTGACAAGGCATTCTGCCCCTGCATCAACAGCATCTGAAATAATTTCATTGACAACTTTCTCCGCTGTCACAGGTTTTGCAACGGAAAGATAAGTGCCGCAGCATTTTGATCTGTTGCCGAAATCAACAACATCGGCTCCAAGCATTTCAAGCGTGGTTTCCATGATTCCTGAATATGATTTTTCAAATCTTAAAGCAGGCGGCATGGAGAGCATGCATCCGTAATACGGTGCTGTTTTGAGATTATTCAATTTTCCTGCGACCCCATAATCATCATCCTCAAGATCAATCATGCTGAAAATTTCAAAAAAATGAATAATTTCAAGATTCCTGTCAAACGGCCTTCCCCACAGGTTTTCATATTTTTGCTCCAGGGCTGCATCCTGCCTTATTTTCATATACATGCTCTTTATGCGTATCAGACAGCTAGGACAGACAATCAGCAAGGGGATACCCTCAGGTGCAAGGCAGATATTTCTCATTGCAAGCTTTTCAGCCACATCATGGTCAATACTGTGGGCAGAAGATGATCCACAGCAATTCCAGTCCTCAAGCTCTGAAAGTTCAATATTCACTTTTTCACAAAATTTCATCAAAGACAAAGTGTTTTCATGGCCAGAAGCCTTAAGGGAACACCCAGGAAAAAATGAGAATTTCAATTTATTGTTTTTTAAATATTTTTTCAATTGCGTTTTTATCCTGTACCTTGGAAGGAGTTAAATCAAGCTTGCGTTTTGCAAGCATCTTAAGCCCGACCCCCATATCAGAAAAAAGATCCATTTTCTTAAGCTTGTAACGCAGCATGATCTCCAGTTTATGGGTTCTGCCGTATTTTTTTACGGAATTTAACACTTCATTGTGAAAATTCAGAATATCAGGCTCAGCAATCTCAACCTTTTTTTCCAGTGCCCTGTGACGCAAAGCATCCATTACAGCTGGTATGTCAATGGCCATGGGGCAGCAACTGCTGCAGGTATTGCACCCCACGCACACCCATATGGCAGAGCACCTCAGCACTGTATGCTCCTGCCCAAGCTGAATAAGACGGATAACCGCATTGGGTGCATAATCCATCCCGTCCAGAAAAGGACAGCCATTGGCGCATGACCTGCAGTGCAGACATATCTCAAAATTGATCCCAAAATTTTCCCTGAGTTCCCGGGCAAATCCAGGGCTGGCCTTGCTCAGATTTATCATATCACCTTACCGTCTTTCCAGAATGGTGACATATCCCGCAATTTCTGAATAACAGGAACAAGGGTTTCAACAATCCTGTCCATTTCCTCCATTGTATTATAATGGGACAGGGAAAACCTGATTGAACCGTGCGCCGATTTAAAGGGCACTTTCATTGCCATGAGCACATGGGAAGGCTCAAGCGACCCTGATGTGCATGCAGAACCTGAAGATGCGCATATACCGTCACGGTCAAGCATGAGCAGGATTGATTCGCCTTCCACTGCATCAAATCCTATTGACAGGGTATTTGGAAGCCTTTGATCAAGATCTCCGTTGACAGAAGAGCCTGGTATCCTTTCAAGAAGCGTATCCTGAAGATGATCCCGCAGGCGCCTTACCTTTGTATCCATCAGATGAAGATTATTGGCTGCAAGTTCGCACGCCTTTCCAAGCCCTATAATGGATGCTGTGTTTTCCGTGCCTCCCCGCCTTCCATTTTCCTGATGACCTCCCCTGAGAAAAGGAGAAAACTTAAATCCATGTTTAATGTAAAGCACACCTATTCCCTTTGGGGCATGAATTTTGTGTCCGGAAAGAGAGAGCATGTCCACACCTGTTTTTTTGACATCAATGGGAACCTTGCCTGCCGCCTGCACTGCGTCAGTATGAAACACAATACCCATTTCCCCGGCTTTATGGGCAATCTGTTCAATGGGAAAGATGACACCTGTTTCGTTATTGGCCCACATAATGGAAACAACAGCAGTATTTTCATCCATGCTTTTGTACAGGGTATCAAGATCAAGCAGGCCTTTGGAATCCACAGGAACAAATATGACATCATATCCATGCCTGTCCCTTAAATATTCGTAAAAATTTTTAATCGCAGGATGTTCCACAGCAGAGGTGATGATGCGTTTTTTTTCAGGCCAGGTGTGTATGGCAGCATTTATTGCTGAATTATCACTCTCAGTTCCACAGCTTGTAAATATGATCTCATCAGGTTCAGCATTTACAAGCTGTGCCACCTTCTGCCTTGCCTCCTGAATTTTCCGGGCCACTCTGTCCCCGAAACTGTGCATGGATGAAGGATTTGCATAAAATTGCCCCAGATATGGGAGCATTTGCTCAACAACTTCGTCTGCAACCTTTGTGGTTGCATTATTATCCGTATATATTATCTGCATCTGCCTTAAACCTGTCCCTTAAGTTTTACTGATTCAATCAGAGCCTCGATCTTTTCCAGGCACTTGCCGCACCCGCCTCCTGCCTTGAGATAATTGGTCACCTCTTCGGTTGTCTCAAGATCATGGGATTTCACGGCATCAATGATTTCACGATCTGTCACATCAAAACATTCACACACTATCTCGCCAGGTTTTTCCATTATCTGGACACCCCTGTAGTCTGCGATTGCTTTTTTCAAAGCAGCCTGACCCATGACAGAACAATGCATTTTCGCCTTTGGCAGCCCGCCCAGGTAATCTGAAATATCCTCATTGGTTATCCTGGCTGCATCATCAAGGGTCATTCCCTTGATGATTTCCGTAAGCGCGGATGAAGAAGCAACAGCGCTTGCGCATCCAAATGTCATAAATGAGGCATCAACAATTCTTTCATTTTCATTAACCCTTAAATACAATTTCAAAGCATCGCCGCAACTGAGCGAACCTGCTTCTCCCACGGCATTTGCCCCTTCAAGCTCCCCCACATTCCTGGGGTTCAGAAAATGATCCTTGACCTTATCGGTATAATCCCACATATATTATCTCCTTGTATTCTTAATATAATGCCTTAACCTAATATACTACAAAGTGGTAGAAAGTCAATAAACCCAAAAAGCTTTTTCATCAAAGATAAACCGGAACAGCGTTTTTCATAACAATCCGTTCAGTTGTAACCAATGTATCCATTGCAAGTATTCTGACACCTGTTTTTTCAGCATGTCTTAATTTCTGAACGGACAGTATCATACCCTGACAATTCTTCAATGATACCGTTCTCAACGGCGTTTTTTACAAGTTTATTGGGAATCTGGGTATTTACTCCGGCAAGCTGCCCGTTGATTTCAACAAGCTCCCAGGTATACCTGTATTTTCTTCCCGGTTTGCTGCTGCACGACAGCCACACTCTTGATCCAGGCGCAGCACACCCTTTCATTGATCCTGAATTGGGACAATGAGCTGTCACATTTTCTCCGGTATCAAGCACCACATCCGCAAGAAAACGCTTATACCGTTTAATCAGTGTACCACATACCAGTGGGGGCATGGGCCAGCCGCAGAATTTTTCACTTCCCTTCATTCAATTTCTCCATATTGAACATTGAACGCAGATCATTCATCTGCATTTCCCTGCGTATCCCGAAGCGGGTCAGACAAAAATCATATTTAACGGGATCCCGGGCCGATATTTTTTTAAACCCGCGGGTAATTTCAAGCGCTGTTTTCATATCGGCATTTCTGCGCTCCGTAAATCCAAGTATTTTGCCTATTGTGTGCATATGGGTATCAAGAGGCACAATAAGCAATTCAGGGGAAATCTTATCCCAGCCTCCGGGATCAACTTCATCATTCCTTATCATCCAGCGCAAAAACAGCATAATCCTTTTACACGCGCTTCCCTTTTCAGGATCCGCCATAAGATGACCTGCCCGCCCCTTTTCCGAAATATTGGAGAAAAAAAATACAAGGCCGGGCATAATTGTGCCACTGCCCCGATGCAGACCTTCATGAAAGCAATTTTCAAGAGATGAAAATCTGTCCAGTGTTTTTCTGATACCCCACAAAAGACTGACAATATTTGTTTCATCTGCAAACCTGTATCTGAATCCCCTGAAATCCTGCTCCATTTTGCCGCGGCTGGAACCGGTGATATAATCAAAGGGTGCAAAATTCATTTTTTCAAAAACCATGTCAAGGGTTTTCATGATCATCTCAACCCTGCCATAGGCTAAACAGGCGCAGACAAGGCCTGCAATCTCCCTGTCCTTTTTTTCATTATAATCATATAAAAAGGCGAGGGGATCAGGATACACATATTTCCTCCGATTATATAAGCAATAAATATGATCCAAAATTTTCTTCAAACCAGGTTTCCCCTATTGTCATGATAAAAAAACATTGCAAACAATCTGACAAGCAAAATCAGGGCCAGCTCATACCAGAAATTATCATATAATTTATCTTGACTATCTTATTTTTGCGGGATTAATATAAATTTTTATTTTTATTTACCACAAATATCAAAGGAGACAGCACATTATGCTGCAGGAAAAAAAAATCGGGTTCATTGGAAGCGGAAACATGGGTGAAGCCCTCATAAGCGGACTGGTTCTGTCCAAAGCTGCAAAGCCCGAAAACATCATATGCTCTGACATAGCTGAAGACCAGCTTGAAGAAATACAGTCCCGGTACAAGGTTGCCACAACAACGAGCAATATCGAGGTCGCAAAACAATCTGAAATCATTGTATATGCCACAAAGCCCCAGATACTTGGACAGGTCTTAAAAGAAACCGCGGATGCCCTTGACAAGTCAAAACTGATTATCTCCATTGCAGCAGGAGTGCCATTGGCTGCCATTGCAGCAGGCCTGGACAAGGAACTCAGACTGATAAGGGTCATGCCCAATATATGCGCCTTTGTGAAGGAAAGCGCCACAGCAATCGCAGCAGGGGAATTTGCCTCAAAAAAGGATCTTGATCTTGCCAGGGCTATTTTTGATTCCGTGGGAAGAACAGTTGTCATCCAGGAAAATGTCCTGATGGACGCCTTTACAGGTTTAAGCGGCAGCGGGCCCGCCTATATATTCACCATAGTGGATGCCATGGCAGATGCAGGGGTTAAAATGGGGCTGTCCAGAAAAGACTCCCTGTTCCTGTCAACCCAGACAGTTCTGGGAGCAGCCAGGCTTTTACTTGAATCTGGCGAGCATCCGGGACAGCTCAAGGACAGGGTTGCTTCTCCTGGGGGTACGGCAATCGCAGGCATCCACACCCTGGAACAGGGCGGCCTTCGCACAACCATGATAAATGCAGTTGAATCTGCCACAAGAAGATCAAAAGAACTTGGAGACATGATGGTAAGAGATTTCATGAAAAACAGCAGAAAAGACAACTGACCCGGCAGATGAAAGATGAAACCTGTATCATTCAGGAATCCGGCATCACCAATTCGCCGGATTCCTGAATAATGTTTTATACATCAAGCTCTTTTCTGAGCCAGTCCCTTACTTCGCCCTCAACTGCATATACACCTTTATATTTCCCTATGCCCTGCAGGAACTTTTGTTCCAGGTCTTCAGGAAGCCTGAAAACACCAAGGTCTTCAGAATCAAAGCCCTTCCTTCTCACAAGCGTCAGAACAGGGGGGTTCTTCCAGGTATTAATGACAAAATAAACAGTTTCATTGTCACTGTCCCTTGAATTATAATAGGCCTGTGAACGCAAAGGCCCCCATTCAAGATGAAGTGCAATGGCTTCTTCAGGCGTCATTTCCCAATCCACTGAATTTATAATATCATAATTATCTTTTAATTCCCTGATATCCATATGTTTCCTCCATATTATATGTTACACAGAACCTTGCTGTTAATAACTGTAAAGAGCAATTTTCATGCCGCAGACTATCATTCATATAAAATGCAGGATAAACAAGAAGAGAACCTGATGAGACCTGAAATCTCCTGGATCAGAAAAGGGAAATGCCATGCACAGGCACATGGAATGAGACATAAAGGGCAAGACACAATTGTCTCACCCTTTATAACCATATTTTTTTACAGGATTCTTGGTTTCAGGCATATTCCGCAAATAGAACGGAAAATCCCCTGTATGCTCATATACAATTCAATAACCATGCCATGATATGGTTTGATTTATATGAACTATATGGGACGGGTTTTTTCAGACAGCCAGGACGCAACATCAGGAGCCAGCACAGGGGATAGTTTTTCATACACAAGCATATGATATTCATTTATCCACTTTTTTTCATCTGCAGACAACATGGTATCGTCAATAAGATCCCTTTCAAAATGGCAGTAAGTCAGGTTTTCAAATCTTAAAAAGGTTCCGAATTCATTATGGAAGGCATCTTCGACCAATACCATATTCTCAAGCCTTATACCATAATAATTGTCCCTGTAGATTCCAGGCTCGTTTGTGAGCACCATGCCCTTTTCCAGTTTCACATCAACAGGACGGGGGCTTATGGCGGCAGGGCCTTCATGAACGCACAGAAAAAAACCGACTCCATGGCCTGTGCCGTGCCCGAAATCAAGGCCTTCAGCCCACAGATATTGTCTTGCCAGTGTATCTATCTGATAACCTCTTGTACCTGCCGGAAAAACAGCAGATGCAACACTAATATGGCCCTTCAGCACAAGAGTGTAATCAAGAATTTCACGTTTTGAAGGTTTGCCCCGCACAATGGTTCGGGTGATATCAGTTGTGCCTGTCAGATAATGTCCGCCGGAATCCATGAGCAGGATTCCCCTGCTGCCTATAACCACATCAGTTTCCCTTGAAGGAGAATAGTGGCACATTGCGGAATGATCCTGAAAAGCCACAATGGGATCAAAGCTGTTGTCAACAAAAAACTGCTGCTGCCTGCGAAAATCGTTCAATTTCTCCGCTGCTCCAAGTTCTGTGATGTCCTCATCATCAGAAAGATGCTCAAGCATATACAGAAAATTCACAACTGCCGCACCATCCTTTACTGCTGTATCCTTCATGTGGGCAATCTGAGTCTCATTTTTTACCGCCTTCATCATGGCTGCAGGATTGGCAGTTTCAATTATCCTTATTTTTTTGCTGATTGAATTAAACAGCCTGTAATTCACATTGTCAGGGTCGACAAGGATGGCGCTGCCGCCGGGTATATCTGCAAGGGCCCCATATACCGCCTCATATCCGGCAATCTCAACCCCGTCCGAACCAAGCTCGCAGGCAAGCTTGTCATCAACTTTGGCCCTGTCCATGAACAAAGTAAGTTTTTCAGGGCCAATGAGTACAAAGGCGATATTAACAGGATTTGTGTGTATATCAGAACCTCTCAGGTTCAATGTCCAGGCAATGTCATCAAGCGATGCCATGAGATGAAAACATGCGCCCTTATCTGCCATCGCGTTTTTTATCTGCACTATTTTATCTTTCCGGCCCTGGCCTGCAAAATTCTCCGCCAGCGAAAATGCCCTGGAAACAGGCATCCCAGGCCTGTCTTCCCAGATATCTCCCATGACATCAATATCTGTATCCAGCCCGATTTCACGGTTCTCAAGCTGAGATCTGATCCTGCGCACCTCAGATGCTGCAAACAAAGCACCGTCAATCCCCACCCTGCTGCCCGGGGCAAGAGTCTGTGCCAGCCATTTCCAGACATCAGGCACATTTTCCTGTCCGGTTCGGAACAAAACAAAGGGCGAGCCTGCAATCTGCTTTTCCGCCTGAATATAATATCTGAAATCTGTCCATAAAACTGCATTGTCAGATGTAATCGCTGCAATACCGGCAGACCCTGAAAAACCTGTCAGCCATTTTCTTGCCTGCCAGTGTTCAGCAACATATTCACTTTTATGGGGATCACTGCCGGGTATGACAACAGCTGCAATTCCACATGCATCCATTTTTTTTCTTATTCTGGAAATTTTTTCTTTTGTATTCATTTTAATACCTGTGATGATAATTTTTGAAATGTACCCGATAGGACAGGATACCGCCCGAAACATGTAAATTATAAAGCATTGCCCTGAAAAAAACACCTGTTTTTTCAGGGCAGGAATGGCAGAATAACAAGCCTGCCCATACACTTATTTTTTTCTTTCCCTCCAAAAAAAATTCTCTTGCCCAAAGAAAAAAAATCTGATATGGCATCATACCATACCGTATGGTTTGAACCTTTAAATGGTAAGATATTATGACTCGGCTCAATAAAACAGCATGGTTTGAACAGGGCTTCAATCTTTTGAAAGCCGGAGGTGCGGCCGAGCTCACCATTGAAAATCTCACCAAAAGACTTAATATCACCAAAGGCTCCTTTTATCATCATTTCAAAAGCCGGCAGGATTATTCCGAAAAACTTCTGGAATTCTGGGAGGAAAAACAGACTTTTGACATATTTGAAATAAGCAAGCAAAAAAAAACATTCAAAGGAATCAATGAAACCCTGCTCAGGCTTTCAAAGGAAAATATGGACCCTGAAATCGAAGTCGCCATACGAGCATGGGCATTAAGGGATCCTGTTGCAAGAACTTTCCAGGAAAGGATAGATCAGCAGAGGCTTGGATTTTTGAAAGCCATGTTTTCACTGATGACCGATGATCCGGAACAGGTGGAAATGATTTCCCTGATCCGCTACTGCTTTTACATAGGATCCCACCAGATTATTCCTGCGGTTGATGAAAAAAATTACAGAAAAAAACTTGATGCTCTAATGGAAATGTTTGAAACCTACGTCAGACTGAACTCGCCTTCAAAGGAAAAACAATGAAAACGATTATAGAACCTTTCAGGATAAAAACCACAGAACCAATTAAAATCATTTCAAAGGACCAAAGAAAAGCTGCCCTTGAAAAGGCTCATCAAAATGTATTTCTCCTGGATGCGGAAGACTGCTGCATTGACCTTTTAACCGACAGTGGCACAGGTGCCATGTCAACAAAACAATGGGCTGCCATGATGCTGGGAGATGAATCCTATGCAGGAAGCAGATCCTGGAAAAACTTTGAAAGCACCATTAAAAAAATCACAGGGATCAAACATGTTTTTCCAACCCATCAGGGACGGGCAGCAGAAGCTATCCTGGCGCAGACTCTGATAAAAAAAGGCAATTTCATACCCAATAATTCCCATTTTGATACAACAAGGGCAAACATTGAATATGTGGGAGGCATCGCTGAAAATATTTTATGCCCGGAAGGCGCAGACACAAGCGACACCTCTGATTTTAAGGGTAATATAGATCTTGAAAAACTTGAACGCTTTATAGAAGAACACAAAAAGGAAAATATTCCCTTTGCAATGATCACTGTCACCAACAATACAGGTGGCGGCCAACCTGTTTCCATGGAAAACATAAAGCAGGTAAAAAAAATACTGAACAGGCATAATATACCCCTTGTAATTGATGCATGCAGGTTTGCGGAAAATGCTTTTTTCATTCATGAAAGGGAAAAAGGCTATCATGACAAATCCCTGCTTGAAATTGCCCGGGAAATGTTTTCATATGCCGATGCTGCCACAATGAGCTGCAAAAAGGACGGACTTGCCAATATAGGAGGATTCCTGATCTGCAATGATGACAAATGGGCAGAGGAATTCAGAAACCTTCTGATCATAAGAGAGGGTTTCCCAACCTATGGAGGCCTTGCAGGCCGTGACCTTGAAGCCATTGCCACAGGGCTTATGGAAGCGCTTGAATATGACTACCAGGTATACCGCCATGCAACAATTACATATATAAGCTCAAGGCTTGAAAAGGAAGGCATCCCCATTGTAAAACCGGCAGGAGGCCATGCTGTGTTTCTGGATGCGCGGAAAATGCTGCCGCATATTCCAGACCTTCAGTACCCCGGAATAGGAATTGTTAATGCTCTTTATCTTGAAGGCGGCATACGGGGGGTTGAACTCGGCAGTGTCATGTTCGGCAAATTTGACAACAGCGGAAGGGAAATTGCATCTCCTCTGGAGCTTGTAAGGCTGGCATTTCCAAGGAGAGTGTATACACAGAGCCATTTTGATTATCTGATTGAGGTTATAAAGAAGGTCTGGAAGGCAAAAGACAGGATTCCAGGATATAAAATCACATACCAGACAAAGTTTTTAAGGCACTTTACCTGCCATTTTGAAAAACTTTGACACCAGTGTTTTTTGCTTGACTATGGAAATCCTGAATTTTATAGTTGCAGGGAATTACAAACGTAATTGCAGGTATGCTGTACCAAATCACTATTAAATTTTAATTTAAGAGGGGAGTAAAAAGAATGAAATCGTTTTTCAAAACCTTAACACTGGCTTTATTGGTCCTTGTTGGATTAACTGCACCGAGTTTTGCCGCAGATACAATTAAAATAGGGTGCGGCGGCGTTATTTCAGGCGACCTTGCACCTTACGGAATCTCTTCTGTAAGAGGTGTCGAGATTGCCATTGATGACCTGAATGCCAAAGGCGGCATCCTCGGCAAAAAAGTTGAGATACTCATAGGCGATGATGTATGCAAGCCTGAAGTTGCCGTCAATGTTGCCACCAAACTTGTATCTGACGGCGCCCAGATGATTGTCGGCCATGTCTGTTCAGGCTGTACTCTTGCTGCAAACAAGATCTACAAGGATGCAGGACTTCTTGTAATCTCCCCTGCTTCCACCAATGACGACCTGACTCTTAAAGGAGACAACCCCAATTTTTTCAGGACAATTTCCTATGACGGCGCTCAGGCTGACCTTATGACATCTTTTGTGAAAAATCAGCTTAAAGCCAAAAAAGTTGCCCTGATCCATGACAAGGGCGATTATGGGAAAGGCCAGATGGAACTTGCCAGAAAATATTTCCAGAAAATGGGCGGGGTTAAGATTGTCCTTTTTGAAGGTATTACAACAGGAGCAGTTGATTTTTCAGCCATTGTTCAAAAAATCAAAAGATCCAAGGCAGATGTAACCATGTGGGGCGGATACCACTCAGATGCTTCCAAAATTGTTGCTCTTCTTAAAAAGAAAAGGGTAAAAACCCAGTTTTTCGGCGGTGACGGCATCTATGGCAGTGAATTTGTTTCCCTTGCAGGCAAGTATGGTGAAGGCGTATATGCAACAGGGCCAAATGAGACCTCAAGCAATCCGCTTCATATTGCTCTGACCAAAAAACACCAGAAAAAATACAATGAAGATCCCGGCACATTCTTCTTCAATGCCTATGCATGTGTGCAGGCTCTTGCAGCTGCTGCTGAAAAGGCAGGATCCCTTGATTTTGACAAGATGAGAGCTGCCATGTTCACGATCAAGGTTGATTCTCCAATCGGGCCCATTGGGTTTGATAAGAAAGGTGATGTCGTGGGTGCTGGATTCTCCGTTTACCAGATCCAGAACGGAAAATATGTGCAGGTTAATTAATATCTGACGGACAATGAAAACAGGAGCGGACAAACTGAGAGCCGGTTGACGCTCCTGTTTTTATATCCTTGAATTTTATTTAAATTAAACAAAGTTTAGGAGATTCAAATTAATTAACATGCGTATGTTTAAAATATTATTAGGTATTGCAGTCGCCGGAATACTGGCATTTTACGGCCTGAAGGCGATCCTTGCAGACCCGGGTTATTTTTTCGAGCTGTTCTTGGGAGGCCTGACAAGGGGAAGCATTTACGCCCTGATAGCGCTCGGATACACCATGGTTTACGGAATCATTGAGTTGATCAATTTTGCCCATGGTGAAATTTACATGATCGGTGCCATGACCGCGCTTATCATCTCAACTGTTCTGGAATATCTTGGCTGGAATTCTGTCGCCATTGTAATTCTGTCCTTTGTATTTGCCATCTTTTACTCCTGCGCATATGGTTATACCGTTGAAAAGATTGCTTACAAGCCCTTAAGAAAAGCTGCAAGGCTGTCTCCGCTTATTTCCGCCATCGGCATGAGCATGTTTTTACAGAACTATGTAATGCTGGCCCAGACCCCTGGATTTCTCCCCTTCAAAAGCCTTATACCTGATTTCAAATTCTGGGAACCGTTTGCCGATACCATCTCCGCAGTTGAAATGACAATCATAGTTACAACTGTTATTGTCATGATTCTTCTGGGAATATTGATCAAGTTCACCAGGATCGGCAAGGCCATGAGGGCTACAGCCCAGGATCAGATCATGGCTTCTCTTGTGGGAATAAATGTGAACCGCGTCATTTCCGTAACATTTATTGTAGGTTCTGCCACCGCAGCCATAGGCGGAGTTCTCATTGCGTGCCATGTGGGACAGATAAACTTTTACATAGGATTTCTTGCCGGGCTGAAAGCTTTTATTGCAGCAGTTCTGGGTGGTATAGGAAGTATTCCCGGAGCAGTCCTGGGCAGTCTTGTCCTTGGCATATCAGAAAGCATGTTTACCGGCTATTTCTGGAGTGAGTATGAAGATGTATTTGCCTTTGCCATTCTGGTTATCATATTGATATTCAGACCGTCCGGCATCCTTGGCAGAGCTGATACTTCCAAAGTTTAACCTCGTTATTAGAAAGTAAATCATGGTTACAAAAAAAGAAATCAAGCAGTCGTTTTTCATCGCTTTATGGTTTATTGTGCTGACATTTCCCATTATGGTGATAAAAGTCAACACCATAAAGCATACTGTGCTTTTCAGATGGAATAATATATTATGGGTCGGAATTGCAGGTTTTTTTGCCTCGCTGGTGTGGAATTATTTCCTGCGGGTCAAAGAGGAGAAAAAAAAATCAGAGATCAATGATGACATTCCACTTGTATATAAGCTACTACAAAATGACAGGTTCAGAAGACCGTTTATTGCCTGTGTAATAGCGTTCTTTCTTGCCTATCCCTTTATTTTTCCTCTTTATCATACCAATATAATGATAACAGCCCTTGTATATGTGATGCTTGGCCTTGGCCTCAATATAGTTGTCGGGCTTGCAGGGCTTCTGGATCTGGGATATGTTGCCTTCTATGCCGTGGGAGCATATGCCTATGCATTGCTTAACCAGCATTTTGGAATCAGTTTCTGGATCGTTCTGCCATTGAGCGCCATCCTGGGCGCAATGTTCGGCACTGCCTTAGGCTATCCAGTGCTCAGGCTCAAGGGTGATTATCTTGCAATTGTAACGCTTGGCTTTGGTGAAATAATAAGAATTATCCTTGAAAACTGGGACAGTTTTTCCAATGGCCCCAGGGGAATTGCCAATATTCCTGCACCCAGCTTTTTCGGACACCACTTTGATCAGATCAACTCTGCAAGGTATGTGTATTTCATTGTGATAGCCCTGGTGATCATGACAATATTTTTTGTCAACAGGCTTGAAAACTCAAGAATAGGAAGAGCCTGGATTGCCTTAAGAGACGATGAAATAGCCTGTCAGGCCATGGGTATTGACAAAGTCAAAACAAAGCTGAACGCATTTGCCCTGGGAGCCACCTGGGCTGCTCTCGGCGGTGTGGTTTTTGCTGCAAAAACTTCCTATATCAATCCCATGTCATTCACAATCTGGGAATCCATAACCATCCTGAGTGTTGTTGTTGTAGGCGGTATGGGATCTGCCATAGGCGTTATAGCAGGTGCACTTGTACTGATACTTGTACCTGAATATTTAAGGGCTGTTGCCGAATACAGGATGCTGGTCTTTGGAGCGCTCCAGGTCATAGTCATGGTGTTCAAGCCAGACGGGCTTGTCAAAAGTGTGCGTAAAACTTACAAATTTGAAAAAGCAGAAGAATAAATTTATGGAACCTATACTCAATGTAAAAAACCTTACAATGAATTTTGGAGGTCTCAAAGCCCTGGATGATGTGAACATTGCAGTAAGAAAAGGTGAAATAGCTGCTCTCATCGGCCCCAATGGCGCAGGGAAAACCACCTTTTTCAATTGTATCACCGGCATTTATGAGCCAAGTGAAGGTATTGTGGAGATCACTCCGCCAGGCCAGCCCACCCAAAAACTTAACGGGCTTAAAACCAATCAGGTAACTGAAAGAGGGCTTGCCAGAACCTTCCAGAACATCAGGCTTTTCAAAGGAATGACTGTACTTGAAAATGTTATGGTAGGCCGGCATTGCCGGCTGCATTCAGGAATAATAGGCGCCATGCTCAGGCCCTCCGCTCAAAGGAATGAAGAAAAAAAAGCTGTCGAGGACAGCTATAAAATTCTTGAAAAAATAGGGCTTGACCAATATGTAAATGAAATGGCAGTGAACCTGCCCTATGGTGCCCAGAGAAGACTTGAAATTGCAAGGGCCCTTGCAACTGACCCATTTCTGCTTCTTCTGGATGAACCGGCCGCTGGAATGAATCCCCAGGAAACAAAGGAACTGGACCAGCTGATTATATGGCTCAGGGACAATGAAGACCTGACAATCCTGCTCATTGAACATGATATGAAACTGGTCATGAGTCTTTCTGACAATATCCATGTTGTGGATTATGGCAAAAAGATCGCCGAAGGCACCCCGGAAGAGGTAAAATCCAATCCGGATGTAATCAAAGCCTATCTTGGAGACGAGTCTGAAGATGCTTAAATTAGAAGATATACATACATATTACGGTAATATCCACGCACTTAAAGGCATCAACCTTGAAGTACAGGAGGGAGAGGTTATTTCCCTGATCGGTGCCAATGGCGCGGGAAAATCAACCACCCTTATGACTACCTGCGGTGTTGTGCCTGCCAAACGGGGCAGAATAATTTTTGAAGGCAGGGAAATCACGACCCTTGCTTCAGATGAAATTGTGAAACTTGGCATATGCCAGGTTCCTGAAGGCAGGAGAATCTTTCCATACCTTACTGTGCATGAAAACCTTGATATGGGAGCTTTTCTGAGGAATGACAAGACAGGGATCAAACAGGATCTTGAATATGTCTATTCCCTTTTTCCCATTCTGGCTGACAGAAAAAATCAGGCAGGAGGCACCTTAAGCGGAGGAGAACAGCAGATGCTGGCAATTTCAAGGGCCCTTATGGCAAAACCAAGGGTTCTGCTGCTGGACGAACCTTCCCTTGGGCTTGCCCCCATAATAGTAAAACAGATTTTTGATATCATCAAAAAAATCAATCAGGAACAGAAAACAACAATTTTCATAGTGGAACAGAATGCCAACCTGGCCCTTAAAGCAGCTCACCGCGGCTATGTCATGGAAAACGGCACAATTACAATGACAGATACAGGCAAGAACCTGCTTGCAAATGAGGATGTGAAAAAGGCGTATCTTGGCATGTAAAATTATGAGAAACCCTCATAATCTGGTATAAAACCGGCGGGGAAGTCAAAAATGTATTACTGCCATATTGACACCGGCGCAGGCAGGTTATTGCTGACAGGGCACAATAAACTTGAGGCCATTAATTTCCCCGCCGGCAATACAAAATCCGAACCGGACAGAACATGGATATATGCCCCTGACAGATTTTCCAGGGTGCTTTTACAGCTGGATCAATATTTTAAGGGAAAAAGAAAAACTTTTGATGTTGAATTTGAGCTTAAAGGCAGTGTGTTCCAAAAAAAAGTCTGGTATGAACTTTTAAAAATTCCCTATGGGAAGACAGTTTCCTATGGTGAAATTGCAGCAGGAATTGGAAACCCCAAAGCTGCAAGGGCTGTTGGCATGGCTGCCGGAAAAAACCCTGTGGCAATAATTGTTCCATGTCACAGGGTCATAGGTAAAAACGGAAGCCTTACAGGCTTCGGAGGCGGGCTTGAAACAAAAAAATACCTGCTGGATCTTGAACAGCAGGTCATACACTCAGGGTCATAATTTTTTTTTCAGATTGATAAATTCACTTCTCTCAAAGCCCAGTTTTTTGAAAAAAGAAAGAACATCAGTCGAATCCCATCGCACAGATGAATAGATATTATCTATTCCCTTGTCTTTATAGATCCTGCATATTTCTCTGGCAAGTTCCAGACCTATGCCCTGGCCCATGAAATCGGGGTGCACTCCTATTGCCATGATCCAGGCGCTTTTTTTTATACCGAATCCTGCATAAAGGCTTGTACTGATCATATACCCCACCACATTTGAATTAACCTCAGCAACAAGGCAGGACTGTCCAAAACTGCCGGAAACATGACGGTCAATAATTTTTTCAAGATCAACTTTTGCATCATCTTCTGAAATGGCTTTTCTTATCTGCTGGATTGCCCCGGTATCTTCAGGCACCATCTCCCTTACAATTATATTATCTTCCACACGACCCTCCATTACATTTCTATTCTACCTTAATAATCTTGACTGTATGCCCCACCCAGTTCGGCGGCAGATAAATTCTGCCGCTGTTTCCGCTGGACTTTACTTCCTTTTCAATCATTTCCTCTCCATAAACCTCAAACTTAACCTTGGCCCGCGGCAAGTGCAGTTTCTCCGCAGTAACTTTCTGTTTTGATTTATCTGCCATATAATATCCTGTTGTTATCAATATTTTTAAACATATCAGCTTTTTTCTGCCATTATCCAGCTAAATTATATCTTTTTATCCAAATTTTCAATCCCCAAAAAAAGCGGGCCACAATTTTCATTCCGACCCGCTTTGACATCAGAAAAATAGAATTGTTAAATAAGAGGCCTGTAAACAGCACTTTTCATTATCAC
>CAYUOB010000011.1:0-36891 GCA_964446145.1 uncultured Desulfobacula sp. | reverse complement strand
CCAAGCCAAGTGTGTCTTATTCCATCTGCCTTTTCCTGAGTATGTCCGGTTATTGCGTAGCAGAAAAGAATTCAGGCGCTGTTTTGCTTTTTTCGCACAAATCCTGGCGTCTTCCCTCGCCCTGGTGAGATCCCGAATAGCTTCATCTTCTTCATCCGGAACATGTATTTTTGTCAAATCGCCCGACCTATGCAGCCGTGCCAGATTTATTGCATCACGTCGATCTGTTTTTACCCTGTCTCCACTCTTTTGGGGAATTAACGAAGGGGCCACCACGGCACATTCAATGTTTTGTGCCTTCAGTTGCCGGTATATTCCATATCCAGTCGGACCTGCCTCATAGACCACGCTCAACTCATGCCCGCCGGACTTGAGCTTTCGGATCAACTTATCGATACTCAACGATGTATTAAGGATGTTACCATATGACATCACTGGCTTTTTTCGTCCTTCTTCTGCTATTGCAACTTGAATCGTATCTTTGTGGACATCAAGACCAATATATTTTATAGTTTTCTCCATGACCTGCCTCCTTGTTGTTAAAAGTTCTTTTTGGTATAAAAACTTTTTTATACTTTGAGGCAGGTCGTATTTCAACTGTCAGCCATTATGTCTATGTGCATATTTTTGTAAAATACAGGGATAACCGCCCTGTTGGAAAGGCCTGCCACTCCTTTTTCAAGCGCTATAATCATTTTTTTGGTTTTATTGGCAGCGACCACAGTATGACGGAACCCTGAAAGGTCATCCCCGAATTTTTCAGGCTTCTGCATACGTAAAAAAGAGACAGCAGGCTGTTTATGAAAATGGAATACATTGATTTTATAAACCTTGTTCAGTTTTTTGAATACAGGCATCATGAGTTTTTGTAATGCTTTGCGGTCTTTTTTATGGAATAGTTCCTGAACCGAAGGTTCATTTGATATGGCGATGGAAAGCATGCCCATTGCCTTGCCCCGTGTTTTAAGCGTATTTAAAACCTGTTTGTAGGCTGTCTGCCCCCTGTCCTTTTCGATTGTTGCTATGGTATTCATAAAATTCTGATAAAATAAGAAAGCCGGGAGGAACACCAGAATCAGCATTGTGAGGGTCATGGTCAGAAGTATGCGGTTTCTCAAGGTTTGGGGAAAAAATTTTTGAAACATCTGAGATACCTCCTTATAATTTTAAGAATCCAGTTTTTTGGGTGGATAAAAAATAACATTGTAATAAATGACGGTGTCTATTTTACCCCCCCCTGTTTGTCAACCAGGGGAAACTAATTTCATCTTGTAATCAGGCTCAATTTATGAGAAAATTTTATCCTGCATCACAAAAAGGTTTTAAAAGAATTCGGTACGCGCAGATACAGGATAATGTAAATGAAGGAGGCGTTTCATGAAAAAACTCTGTATGGCAGTTATGGTGTCAATTGTTTTGATGTATGCTGGTGCTGCCCTGGCTGTAACAGATATCAAGCTTGGGGTTGTCACAAAACCGGGCAGTGCCCAGAATATTGTTGCTGAAAAGTTTAAGCAATTGATTGAACAGCGTTCAAATCATAAATTCAGGGTGAAAATCTACCATTCAGCATCACTTGGCAATGAAACTCAGATTCTTCAGCAGGTGCAGATGAATACAATTCAGATGGCCATTGTTACGGGGGGGCCGTTTGATACATTTGATCCCATTGTACGCGTCATCAGTTACCCCTTTCTTTTCAAGGACAATGCTCAGGCAGACAGGATTCTTGACGGCCCGCTCGGAGGCATGATTCTTAAAAGCCTTGAAAGTTCAGGATTCAAGGGACTGAGCTTTTCTGAAAACGGATTCAGGAACCTGACCAACAGCAAGCGGCCGGTGAGGACTCCAGATGATGTAAAGGGCCTTAAAATCAGAGTTATGGCCTCAGCCATCCATAAAGCCATCTGGAAAGCGCTTGGTGCAAATCCCACTCCAATGCCCTGGCCGATTTATACCGAACTTGAGCAGAAGGTGATTGATGGCCAGGAAAATCCTCTTTGGGTCATGGAGGTGTATAAATTTTATGAAATACAGAAATATATGTCCCTTACACGTCATGTATATTCATATCACATTGATGTGGCATCCCTGAACTGGTGGAATACACTTGATAAAAAAGATCAGGATATGATTCAGGCTGCCATGCACAAGGCAGCAGTGTTTCAAAGGGCGGACAACCGTTCAAAAAATGCTGCCCGCCTGAAATTTTTAAAGGAAAAGGGCATGCAGGTTGTTGAGCATCCCGATGTTGCAGCTTTCCGGGCCAAAGTGGCAGGCCTGAAGAATATGGATATTTACAAGGATCCAAAGGTACAGGCAATGCTGGTGAAAATCATGGATGCCGTGAAGGAATAGAGGCTCTGCCAATAATGAAGATCACCAGGATCAGTGCCCGTATCAACCGGTCAGTTGAATATCTTATGTTCGGCATGGGTTTTGCGATGACAATGGTGGTGGCTGTACAGGTATTCTGCCGGTATGTGCTGAACCATTCCCTGTTCTGGTCTGAGGAGCTTGCAAGATTTCTTCTTGTCTGGCTGACTTTTCTGGGTGCATCCAGTGCCTATTACAGAAAGGCCAATCCAGGAGTGGATTTTCTGTATGAAAAGCTTCCCTGTGCATTGAAAAAATTGTCCTGTATCCTTACTCACATTGTATCCATGGCATTGTTTTTTGTAATGATTTTTTACGGGTGCAGGTTTGCATGGTTTGTCCGTATGCAGATATCACCTGCCATGCAGATACACAAGTGGATCATAATGAGTGTGATACCTGTGAGTGGAGTAATCCTCATGATTCACGGGGCTGGTTTTTTTTATGCTGAATTAAAGAAAGATTCACATGACTGCTGAAATTCTTATCCTGTCTCTGGTCTTCTTTTTTGCCATTAATACCCCCATTGCAATTGCAATAGGGGTGGCATCCATTGCAGCCATCATGATTCAGGGTGATTTCAGCCTGATGATGGTGGTTCAGCGCATGTTCGGCGGAACAGATTCTTTTCATCTGATGGCTGTTCCGCTTTTCATGTTTACGGGAACCGTTATGGAGGCTGCCGGTATCAGCCGCCGCATCATTGAGTTTGCGAACTGTCTTGTTGGCTGGCTTCCAGGCGGGCTTGCAGCCGTGACAATTGTATCGGCAATGTTTTTTGCCGGAATCTCGGGCTCAGCTGCTGCAGATGCTGCCGCAGTTGGAGCTGTGCTGATTCCTGCCATGAAAAAATCAGGTTATGAATCTGAGTTTGCAGCGGCAGTGCAGGCTGCAGGCGGTTCCATAGGAGTTATCATTCCTCCTTCCATTCCCATGATTATTTTTGGGTTTCTGACAGGGGCATCCATAGGCAGGCTTTTTGCGGCGGGAATTCTGCCCGGCATTCTCATCGGGCTGTCGCTGATCTGCGCTGCAACCGTGATATCATGGAAAAAAGGCTATGCTGCCACCATATCCTTTTCACTGGAACAAACCTGGCAAACATTCAAACGTTCTCTGCTGGCAATGGGAGCTCCGGCAATCATTCTGGGAGGAATCCTGTTTGGTGTTTTCACGGCAACTGAATCTGCTGCTGTTGCCGTTGTATATGCGCTTTTTACAGGTATGTTCATTTACAGAAAGATCAGGGTGAGGGACCTTGTGCCCCTGTTTATTGAAGGGGCTGTGACATCTTCTGTTGTAATGTTTATCATTGCCACGGCTTCTGTTTTCAGTTGGATTGCAGCCATTGAAAATATCCCTGCCCGGCTTGCAGGCAGCCTTCTTATGCTGTCTGACAACCCTGTTATTCTGATTCTGCTTGTAAACGTGGTGCTTTTGATTGCAGGCACCTTTGTTGAAACCACTGCCGCCCTGATTCTGCTTGTGCCCATGATTACGGCCATGGTGCCTGCCCTGGGCATTGATATGATTCAACTGGGTGTAATAGTTGTCACCAACCTTGCCATTGGAATGCTGACGCCTCCCATGGGTATCTGCCTCATTGTGTCATGTTCGATATCCAATGACAGTATTTCCGGTATCAGCAGGCGTATTCTGCCTTTTCTTGGAATTCTGATCATTGACCTTCTGATCATTTCCTTTTATCCGCCTCTTACAATGTGGCTGGCTGACCTTGTTGCAAAATAAAAATCATGGTCAGCCTTGACAACCGTCATGAAGATGTTTATGATTGACTCGTCAGTCATAAACAGGAATTGAACGGGGCACGTTGTGACAGGAAAACACGAAGACAAACAAAAACTGCTTGTGGATGCGGCAGTTGATCTGTTTTATGAAAAAGGATTTCAGAAGACCAGGATTTCTGACATAGTTGGCAGGGCAGGGGTTGCCCAGGGCACCTTTTACCTTTATTTCAAATCCAAGGATGATGTTTTCCTTCATATATGCAGGGAGTTTACCCGTCTTTTTATTGTTGTGATAGAGGAAGACAAAGAGCTTTTTGCAGGGCCTTCCTATCAGGTCGTTCATGAAAACGTGCACGGGTTCATAAAAAAGCTGATAACCCTTTTTCAGGCCAACGGCAAAATGGCAAGGATTGTGTTTTTTGAAGGGGGAAGCTATGGAGGCAAGTTCAGGAATGTGTATGAAAGTATTTATGCTGAATTTATCAAGACCATGACAAGGCGGCTTAACCAGAGCCGCAGGGCTGGATATATATCATTTGAAGATGCTGAAACCGAGGCAACTTTTCTGGTTGGTCTTTTTGACAGGAGCCTGTTTTATTTTATGGATATGAAAAAACATGTTGATGTTGCAGCCCTGAGCCGGAGAATGGCTGATTTTGTAATGGGAGGGCTGTCCAAGCCGGAAATGAAACAGGCTTAATCAGGTAAAATTTTTTAACAGTAAAATGACTGACGAGTCAGTCTTATAATGAGGAGATGTAAAATTGAGTGCAGGTTTAAAAAGAATGTCAGCATTAATAATGCCGATTGCAACACGGTTCAGGCTGGTGGTTGCCGGAGTGATTGCTCTTACTCTCATATCTGTATGGGCAATCCCTAAAATAGGCATACAAAATGATCTGATGTTCATGATTCCGGACGGGGATCAGGTAAAGGAAGCTTATTTCAATGCAGAGGAAAAATTCGGTAACCCAGGCGGAATTGTTGTCAGCATTACATCTGAAAACGGTATATTTCATCCTGAATTATTGAAAAAGGTGCGGATGTTTTCAGATTATTGCAGGCAATTGAACCTTCGTATCCCGGCTGAGGAATTAGGCAGTAAATTCATGCTGGACAGAGATGAAGCCATTGCCCTTTCAGGGTTGATCCAGAGCCTTGCATCTGATCCTGATTTCAGGTCTGATCGTTTTGCACAGATTTTTTCTGACAATGATGAGCTTGCTGAAACAATCGCGGATTCACTGCCTGGTTTTATCAGAACAGATGATCCTGACGAATTTGCAGAAAAACTCGCAGCAAAGCTTGTGAATCTGTCAAACTCAGACCCGGACTTTGCCTTAAAACTGCTTTCCTTTGCAAGGCAGCCCACTGACCGGAGAAAACATTATTTCAGTACCTGGGTTGATGATGTTGTTTCCATCACAGATGCAAGAACTGTATGGCCGGAATTTACGGATAAAACAGGGATCATGGAGACAATGAAACCCTTTGGGTTCGCTCCTGGCCCGGAATTTGACAATTTTTTGGATCAGCTCCTTGAACAGGGAAAAACAAAGGCAGACGATATTTTATCATTTGCAAAAAACCTTGCAAGCACCGGAAAAACAGGCAATGATTTTTTCAAGGTTTTGAACCGGATGAACCATGCTGCCGCAGCTGCCCTTGAAAAAGCCATTGCAGAAGCTCCCAAGCAGATCCGGGTTGGTGATATTGTGCCTTATGAAATCAATGATACAGCAATGGGTCATATCCGCCAGAGGTTGCACGCATGGTCATTTTTTAAAAATGGCATTTACAGTTCAGATGAAAAAAGCCTGCTTGTGGTTATCAAGACTAGTCCCAACCTTGATCAGAAGAACAGAAAGGTCCTTTTGGCTGCCATGAAAAAAGGGCTGAACAGGATTTTCAACTCAAGTGGATATAAGATCCGTGTGGCAGGGTACTCTGTGGTTGACGAGGCAGTGGGCACACGTCTGGTTCGGGATTCCTTCCGGCTTTTTCCCCTTGTTACCGGCGTGGTTGTGATTTTTCTTTTTCTTTCATTCAGAAGTTTTGCAGGGGTTGTGTATCCACTCCTTACCGTGCTTCTTGCGGTTCTGTGGTGCGTGGGCACAATGTCCATCTGCAATGTGCCTTTGTCCGTTGTTACGGTTGCGCTTCCGGTTCTTATGGTGGCAGTGGGCTCAGCTTATGGGATTCATCTTGTGCATTATTATTCCCACCATTGCAACGGCACTGCTGATCCGGCAAAAGGAGTTGCAAAAACCCTGGACGGAACAGGTATCGGAGTTATAATGGCTGGATTGACAACTGTTGCAGGATTTGCCTCACTTGCCTTTAATGATATAATTCCCCTTCGGGACTTTGGAATTTTTACTGCGCTTGGAACTTTTTTCGCCCTTGGTGTTTCATTAATACTGATTTCAGCTCTGCTGGCAAAATTTGGCATAAAATCACACAAAAAAACCAAAACCGGCAGTCAGGGCAGGAAACAGGAAACAAAAAAAATCAGGTTCTGTGCCGGCGCAGGCCGCATTGCAACGGCTAATCCAGGCCGGATTCTGGCCGTAACCATTGCCATCCTCATTGCCTGTGGTTTTTATCTGTCTGCGGTCAGAGTGGAGATGAACAATATCACCTTTTTTAAAAAAGGCTCTGATATAAGAAAGGCGGATAATTTCATTAACAGCCAATTTTCAGGAACAGTGGATATCAGGATTGTTTTTTCTTCTGACAGGCGCAACGCAGTTTTATCTCCCGTTGTGATTGAGGCCATGCAGAAAATTGAAAAAATGGTAAAGAACAGGTATCCCCAGGTGGGCAAAACAATTTCAATGCTGGATCTGATACGGAAAATGAATCAGGCCTTTTATTTTAATGATCCTTCAGACTACAGGATACCCGGACAGAAGGATCTTGCAGGTGAAAAAACTGCTTCTGCATTAAAGGCCCATCTTGCTTCCTATCTTGATAAATACCGGCGTTCTGATACCAGAGCTGTGATTGATGCACAGAAAATGAATGCTGCCATGACACTTCAGGTGAAAACAGGTTCAAGCGCGATAACAAATGCTGTCATGAAATCCGTGGACAGTCTTTTGTCCGGCAGTCTTGGAAAACGCCTGAAAAAAGCTGGAATCACCTGGCATATAACCGGAACAGGAGCATTGTACCTTGAAGCTGAGCACCTCATTGTTCACGGCCAGCTCAAATCAGTTGCCGTGTCCCTTGTGATTGTCCTGATCCTGGTTGCTCTTGTCATGCAGTCTGTCATGTATGGGCTTTTTGCAGTTATTCCGCTTTGTGCCGCCCTTGTGGTGAATTTCGGCATCATGGGCCTGCTGGATATCCCCCTTGATGCAGCAACAGCCATTACAGCCTGTGTGGCAATAGGTATAGGCATTGATTACGGGCTTCATTATCTTACCCGCTACCGTCATCAGCGCGGCGAGGGAAAGGATCACAGAAGTTCTGCCCGTGAAACAGAAGAGTTTACAGGCGGGGCAATCCTGATCAATGCTCTTGCCGTGACAGCGGGATTTCTGGTTCTTACTGCATCTGAGTTTGTACCCCTCATAAATCTTGGCATACTGATTGCCACGACCATGCTGACATCTGCAACAGGGGCGCTTACACTGCTTCCTGCGGTTCTTACCATTGCAGACAGATTTAATTTATTAACTCAAACACACAAGGAGTAAATCATGAAAAAAATATGTATTATGGCACTTGTTATTCTGGGATTGTATCTGCCTGTTCAGGCATTTGAAATGCCAGGGCCTTTTGTAAAGGAAAACGCAGCCAGGGACGGTCGCCTGATCGCTGAAATTACAAAGGATTTTAACAGGCCGGCAAAGGATATGGTGATTTATGCGGTGATGACCCTTAAATCCGGCAAAACCGTGACTGATACAAGAAAAGTGATAATAAAGGAAAAAACCTATGCAGACCTTCAGCGGGCGCTTTTCAGGTTCATGGATTCAATGAAACGCGGGCTTACCTTTTTAACCATTGAAACACATGGCAGGAACAATGATCAATACCTTTATACCCCTGCAATAGGCAGGCCGCGCCAGATTGCTTCCCAGGACAGGCAGAACGATTTTGAGGATACTGACCTGACCAATGAAGACCTTGGAGGGCTTAAACTTGACGATTATACGTACAGGCGCGGAAAGGACAGGACAATAGGAGGCAGGCCCTGTTTCAGAATAACAGCAATTGCAAAGGACAGGGATGCAAGATTCCCGAGAAAGGTGAGCTGGATTGACCGGGAAACCTTTGTGCCTGTCAGGGTCAAGGTGTACAACCGGGACAATAAACTTGAAAGGGTGCTGGCAGCAGGTGATATCCGTAAAATAGGCAATATCCATATTGCGTTTAAAACCGTGGCCAAGAACCTGATTCAGAATCATGTCACCATTCTTCAGGTGGTAAAGGCTCAGGTGGACACTGGAATAGACTCTGCAGCATTTGACAAGGAAAAAATGGGGGAACCATGGGCAGAACATTTTTAAACCATGTATTTTCCAGGTTGAATTTTTCCGTGTGTGTGATCCTGTGTCTTATGCTGATTCCGGTATCTGTCCCGAACCTGTGTGCAGCTGGCAATACTGGATTTTCCGGGATAAGCGCAGGTTCCATTGAAACTGCCGGAGGTGTTTCCACAGGTTCTGTCACCAGCGATGATGACCAGGACGATGATATCATGATGGATGATCTTCTCAATGAAGCAGGGCCAGATACTGTCTTGCCGGAACCGGAAACCGGAGACACAGGCGGTCAACTGCCCCTGCGTTTTGAAGGCCAGATGATTTCAAGCCTGTGGATGCCTGTGCATGACCCTGATACGCTTTATACAAGCAACCGCATGGATTTAAGGGGCTGGAAAAATATTTCAGCTCTGAAATTTGAAGGCCGGTTCAGACTTGATTATCAGGATCTTGAAGGTAGCAACAAAACAAGGGCAGATATAAGGGAACTTTATGCCGGATACAGAACCGATGCCATTGCAGGACGCCCGGCAGAGTTTTTTCTTGGCAAAAAAATGATTTACTGGGGCAAGGGTGATGAAGTAAGGCCCCTTGACCGGGTATGTCCCCAGGATTATACAAGTTTTCTGTTTTATGATCTCAATGACCGCAAAACAGGAAGAACAGGGATTTTTTTCAATATTGAAACTGGACAGGATTTAAGGTTTGAAGGGTTCTGGTCTCCATATTTTGAAGCTGATGCCAGTCCCGGCCTTCATGATTTTTTTGAACCGGGTGCAATGAAAAAATTTGCCGCCCTCGGCATTGATATCAATGAAGCAGATTCCCCCAATGAATGGGCTCCTGATGCAGGGCTGGGCGGCAGGGTCATGTTTTCCCTGTTTAAAGCTGACATTGCTTTGTACGGATTTTACGGCAGAGATTCGGCTCCTGTTTATAAAATCAGCCGTCTTGGTGCTCATCCTTTGACAGGCCTTTATGTTATTCCAAAGGCGTTTCAGGGGGTTCATCCGCGCATGGGGTTTGTGGGAATGGATATTGAGCGCAGTGCAGGTCCGTTTGTGCTTAGAGCGGAGGCAGCTTATCAGAATGAAGGCGCCTTTTACGGGGTTGATTTTGAACACAGGCCCCTTCTTCTGCTGAAATATCCTGAAGGTGTTGTGCAAAAGGATCAGATTCAGTATGTACTGGGCCTTGACAGGAATGATCTGTTTGTTCACAATCTTTTTTTGAACCTTCAGTATTTTGGCCGGTATATTGTGGATTATACCAATGAAATTGCAGTGCCGGAAACAACCACGGGAATGACAGCTTATCTGAGGTATTCCCTCATGGATTCAAGATTGACATTAAGTTACAGGATGACGGCATTTTTTGAGGCAAGAAATAACCGTCATCGGCTGGAAGCAGGGTATAAGGCCTTGTCATGGCTTGAAACATCCATCGGGTTTGTATGGTATGACGGAAAATCCAGTACAGGCTATTTTGGACAATACGATGATAATGATTTCATCTATGCCAAAATGAAAATAGTGTTTTAATTATTGTTGACAAAGAAATCGTCAATGATTTTTGCAGCTTTCAGTCTGCGGCCATAAGCTGCAGCGCTTTTTTTGTCGGAAAATTCGGAGACCTGGACCACAAACCAGGTCTTCCCTCCTCCTTTGACCTTCTTTACCCTGGCTTTTATATCCTTTTTTTTCAGCAGTTCAACATACCTGTCAGCGTATTTTTTTTTAAGATAGGCAGCCACCTGTATGGTAAAGGGTTTGGGAATTTTTATTTCAATCCTTGTTTTTTCCTTTTGTGCGGTTTTTGTTTTCACCATGTATGACAATGTGTTTACGATGAAAGCTGCTGCAACCAGAGCCATTACGCAGATAAAGCCTGATTTTACATAAAATCTGGGTTTTTCATGATTTTTTATGTAAATTGCCGCATCTTTTATCCGGCCTGCTGCTGAAACCAGAAATTCTGTCAATAATTTTACAGGGGCCCACAGATATTTTATTAATGATTTAAGAATATCAGGTACATAGCCTGGTTTGATTTTTTTACCGGGTTTATGTTCAGGATGTGAAAAAATAATTTTAGAACCTTGCAGGTCATCATGGGTATAGCCGGTTACCTTCCTGATTTTTGCCCTGTATTGCTTTGCATGATCCGGGTTTTTCATGATCCTGCGGTATAATCTTCTGGCTGTGAAATCCTGCCTGTCAAGGGCCAGAAAAATTTCAGTCATGGCAGGTAGAAGGGCTTCATTGTCATAATTTGCAGAAGCAAGAATTGATAATACCTGCTGATCAAGCAAAGAGACAACACTGGAGCGCCTGAGCCTGGAAAGCCATAATTCAGCGATTTCTTCATCTTGTGGAAACATTTTAAGGTAAAGCGCAGGAATTACAGCAAATTCAGGGTTACAGGTTTCAGCATTCAGACTGAAGCCTGCAATGGCACGGTACAGGAGAGCAGTTATTTTTTTTGCGGAAAAGGGCCATATCAGAAATGAGTTATAAATTCTCAATGCTCTGATATAGTTTTGTTCCGCCTTGATTGTAATTGCGCTCATTTCCCATGACTGGGCATCCCTGACCAGATTTTTTATGGATTTTATGCCCATGAAATTCATCAGCCATGAAAGGGGGGCAACCGTTGCCATCAGGATGACAAATCCTGTTCCCACAGGGTTCAGCCCGGGGAAAATGTCAATAACCACAGGCATTGCAGAAAACACAACAGGTATGAATACCAGAAGTGCAAGCCACAGCTGAATGCCTATGTTTTTTAGAACCCAGCTCATCTTTCAGGCTCCTGCCAGTCCTGTGGGATACATGGGTGCTGGTCTGGTTTCAGCGGTATTTCCATGATTTCACTGTCCGGTCTTGCAGGGTCAGGAAGGCATCCTGTTGCTGCATCCACTTTTTCAAACCGGATATTGTCCGGAATTGCAAAATCCCTTACAGGCTCTGATTTCAACGCTTCCATCATGAAATGTGTCCAGATTGGGGCAGCTCCTCTGCCGCCTGTTATACCTGCCCCGTTTATATCTATCAGGCTTTTTTTTCTGTCAAACCCTGTCCAGACTGAGGTACACAGCCCTGGTGTAAATCCTGTAAACCAGGCATCCCTGAAATTGTCGGTGGTTCCTGTTTTACCGGCTGCAGGGCGGTCAAATCCCAGACGGCGCACAGACCTGCCAGACCCTCTGTCAATCACTGCCTTCATCATATCCACAACCTGAAAACAGGTGGCAGCATCAAGCACACGTTTGTCCTGGACAATATGTTCGAAAAGAACCCTGCCCAGGGCATCCTCAACCCGCCATATCATGAAGGGCCTGTGGCGGATTCCCATATTGGCAAACACAGTATATGCAGATGCCATTTCAAAGGGAGTTACAGTACATGAGCCCAGAGCAAGGGAATATACCGGCTGAAGAGGGCTTGTTATTCCACATGCCCTTGCTGTTGCAATTACAGGTTCAGGCCCGGTTTTTTCCATCAGCTGCGCTGCAATGGTGTTGACTGAACGGAACAATGCTTTTTTTAAAATCATCGGGCCGCTGTATGTTCTGCTGAAATTTTCAGGTGCCCAGTCATTTCCGCCTTTGATATGTATTATTACAGGTTTGTCTGTCATGACGCTTGCCGGGTTCAGTCCTCCCGGGTCTTTGAGGGCAGTATAATACAGAAACGGCTTGAATCCGCTTCCCGGCTGGCGCATGCTGTTCACTGCCCGGTTAAAGGAACTTTGGGAATATTGCCTGCCTCCCATGAGTGCCTTGACCGCTCCTGAACCTGTGTCAATGGCCACAAGTGCCCCCTGGGGCCGGTCTTTGTCGTCAGTTTTGATTCCCATCATGGAATCCAGGCGTTCAAGGCCTTTTTCAAGTGAAATGCGTGCCAGGGACTGCAGTTTTGTATCCATTGTGGTGAACACTTTGATTCCTCCGTGGAAAACCACTTCCTGGCCGTATTTTTTTATCAGTCTTGTCAATACTGCATCTGTGAAATAATCTGTTTTTTCGGATTCAGGACTCATGGGGTTCAGTTCAGGTTTTACAGCCATTGCCTTTTCAGCCTCAGCTCTGGAGATAAATCCTACGCTGACCATTCTGTTCAGGACAATGGCACGGCGTTTAAGCGCAAGGTCGTAATGCCTGAAAGGGTTGTAGTTTGTGGGTGATTTTGGCAGTCCTGCAAGCATGGCTGCTTCAGGCAGTGTCAGGTCAATGGCTGATTTGCCGAAATAAATTTGTGCTGCTTTTTCTATGCCCTGGGCACCTGCTCCAAAGTAAATCTGGTTGATATATGCCTGAAGTATCTCCTGCTTGGAGCTGGATGCTTCCATTTGCAGGGCTATTAAAAGTTCTTTGAATTTTCTCTTATATGATTTTTCAAAGGAAAAGAACAGATTTTTTGCAAGCTGCTGGGTAATGGTGGAAGCGCCCTGAATTTTCCCTTTTTTGAAAAGGGTTATATAAAGCCCTTTGACGGTTCTTAATATATTTATTCCATGGTGTTCAAAAAACCTGTGGTCTTCCACGGCAAGGATGGCATTTATAAAATGTTTTGATACCATGTTCAGTGGCACGGCTTTTCTTTCTCCCAGCGTCAGCAGAACCTGTCCGTTTGAGGCAAAGATCATGGTCTGCGGGGTTTCAATTATGCGGCTCAGAGGAGACGGCAGCTTTGGAAGGGTGCCTGCTGTATAAAAGACAGCAAATATCCCTGCAAGGCAGCCGGTACAGACCAGTATCAGTCCTGCAAAGCACAATGAACGTATAATATATGCAAGTCTGGTAAAGATTTTCACCTATTGCTCTCCTTTGAGTCTAAGGCTCAGCTGCCATACAGCCCATTCCCTGCCCCTGATGAAAACCACACTGTTTCCCCTGGGGCTGGTAAATTCAAACCCAAGTCTGATATATCCTCTGTCAGCTTCATTCCAGATACCCACTTTTATGATTTTTCCGTCCTGATCCAGGAGAATTTCAGGGTTTTCCATCAGGTCAGGAAGTATATCGGGCTGGAGCCTGAATACAGCATTGAAAAATATATCAGCAGGAAAGATACGGCCTGCAAATTCCGGCATGTCAGCAAGCCTGCCCGGTACGGATCTTTCTTTGTTCTCAAGCTGTGCAATATCTGATTTTTTAAGTTCAATATCGTTTATTACCCTGTTTTGCGAGTCAATGAAATAAATTTTGATCCCGTCACTGGTTCCCTGACAGAATATTCTGTCAAGCACTCCTCCTTTGAGCAGCCATGCAAGGCGTACCGGGTCCATCAACTCATAAGCCTTTGATCTGGCAATACCAAGATACAGTTTTTTAAATTCCTCCTGGTCAAGAGTTACCCATTCTCCCGGCAGAAGCCCTGCTGCAAGGCTTTCAAATGATGATGCCTGTCTGGCATTTTTGGTGATATTCTCCTTTTTGTGTACAAGCTGATCTAAGTATTCATGGGCTCTTACGGCCTGTTTGCCGGTTTTCCAGACAGTGCCTGTTTCAGGGCGCAGTTCATTGATGGAGACAAGATAAGACCCCACAAGGTTTTCAATCCATCCGAAACGCAGTTCTGAAGCAGCAAAACTGATTGTAAAAATGAAAACAGCAATGTTTAGAAAAGAAAATACCCTTTTTAACCATTCAGAAAAATTTAAGGGTTCATACTGTTGCGGGATCATGAAAAAAAGCAGCTTTCCGATTTATTTCAGGCCCTTCCGGCCTGCTTCAATGATGCGTTATATACAGTATAAAGATTGCGGTGGTCTGTCAGGGCTCTTGACAGGCATGATTCAAACCTTGACATGTCCTTTATATTGATGATTGAGTTTACACTGGCATGCAGGGCAGCCATATCATCACCTGTGGTGAATTTGCTGCTGAGCCATATAACGCAGATTCTGCGGCGCAGGGACATGTCAATATCATTCATGCGGGAAATGATTTCACTGATACCGGTGTTGCTGTCAAACTCATCGTCAATTATTACAAGATGATAAATATTGTATTCCATTTTTGCAAATGCAGACCGGGTGTCTTCTGCTGTCTCAGTATTAAAGCCCATCTGTCTGATCCCGGCATGTATCCTGGCTTTCAGTTCAGGATTTCCAATGCATACAAGGGCATTGTGATGTGCTCCGTCGAACAGATGCTCAGAAAAGGCCTGGTGTGGCTGTGGCCGGGCAGCACCGGGGGATTTTGTCCTGCCTGCGGCAGGTATAATTATTTTTTCCCTGCATTTTGGGCAGCGTAATGCAGTATCCTTGTCTGCAGGAATTTTATTATCAGGAATATTGAATCTGGCCTTGCAATTATGACATGTTATGTTCATGGTTTATTTGCTCCCCCTGTATGAATGATCAATTTCAAGGGAGTCGATCTTTGTGGTGGTCTCCCCACGGGCACTTTTAATGGAATCCAGCCCTCTTCCGACAATATCTTTTCTTGATGCATAGGATGCTGCTGTCTCTTCGCTTATGCTTCCTTCCTCATAAAGAGAAATTATGTATTCATCAAAGGAGACCATGTTCTGGGCTTTTCCTGCTGTAATTATGTCATGGAATGTTTTGCCTTCTGATTCTCCGTTGAGTATGGCATCCTTTACCCTGAGGTTTGTTCCAAGGATTTCAAATGCAGCAACCCTTCCTCCTCCGATTTTTGGCAGCAGCCTTTGGGAAACAATCCATCTTACGCTGTCAGCAAGGCGGACTCTGATCTGTTTTTCCTCTTCAGTTGAGAACATGCCCAGCACACGGTTGATTGTCTGGCCTGCATCAACAGTATGCAGGGTGGACAGGACAAGATGGCCTGTTTCTGCTGCAGTAAGACCGATTTCAACGGTTTCACGATCCCTCATTTCACCCACAAGAATTATTTTGGGGGCCTGACGAAGGGCAGCCCTCAGCCCGTTTGCAAAGGTGTCAAAATCAATGCCCAGCTCTCGTTGGTTGAATGTGGATTTTTTCTGGGGGTGCTGATATTCTATGGGATCCTCAAGTGTAATTACATGGACTGATTTGTTTTCGTTTATTTCATCCAGAAGAGCTGCAAGGGAAGTTGATTTACCTGAGCCTGTGGCACCGGTGACAAAAATAATCCCGTTTTTCTCCTCTGCCATTGTATAAAAGGCCTGCGGCAGATTCAACTCCCTGATTGTGGGAATCCTGGTTTCCAGTTTTCTTAATACAATGGAATATTTGCCAGACCTTGAAAAAATATTCACCCTGAATCTTGCCTTGCTGCCCAGCTGATAGGAAAGGTCGCATGAACCTTCCCGGATCAGTGTTTCAGTAAGCTTTCGGTTATTGTTGATCAGGTTCAAGGCAAATATTTCTGTCTGAAAGGGAGTTAGCAGACTGAACTCAGGCTCTATGTTAACCGGAACCAATTGGCCTGAACTTTCAACCTGCAGCGGTTTTCCAGGAGTCAGGTTCAGGTCTGACACATTGTCATGGGAGTCCAGCATTCTGGACAGGATATGGTCAATCTGCTGCTTTTTCATGCTGCCTTCCTTTCAGGTTCTCAGGCTTCTGTAAAATCCGCGGGCGGATTTTTCAGGAAGGGCCTGAACAATGACTTGTTGTTTGCCTTGCCATATGCTTCATCAGGGTCTATCCAGCCTTTTTTGTACAATTGCATGATGGCATCGTCCAGAAGCTGCATTCCATATTGTTTTCCTGTCTGGATCATTGATGGAATCTGATGGGTTTTTGCCTCTCTTATCAGGTTGCGGACAGCAGGGGTTGCCACAAGAATTTCAAGGGCAGCGCATCTGCCTTTCTTGTCAATCCGTTTGAACAGGGTCTGGGCAACAACAGCCCGCAGACCGTCTGCAAGTGTGGAGCGTATCTGGGCCTGTTCAGTGGACGGGAAGACCTCAATAATACGGTCAACGGTTTTGGCTGCGCTTGAAGTATGCAGGGTACCAAAGACAAGATGGCCTGTGGATGCAGCTTCTATGGCAAGGGAGATGGTTTCAAGATCCCTGAGCTCGCCCACCAGTATGATATCAGGGTCTTCACGCAATGCTCCGCGCAGGGCAGATGAAAAGGTCTGGGTATGAAGGCCCACTTCCCTGTGGTTTACAATACAGTTCTGGCTTCTGTGGACAAATTCTATGGGGTCTTCAACCGTGATTATGTGATCTTTTCTTGTTCTGTTTGCCTGGTCTATGATGGCTGCAAGAGTGGTTGATTTACCTGATCCGGTTGGCCCTGTAACAAGAACAAGCCCCCTTGGCAGGTCTGCAAGCTTTGCAATTACAGGAGGAAGGCCCAATTGTTCCACTGTAAGTATTTCGGACGGGATCTCACGGAACACTGCTGAGATTCCGTTTTTCTGCATGAAATAATTTGCCCTGTATCTTGCAAGTCCGGGAATTTCATAGCCGAAATCAACATCTCCTGTTTCTTCAAAGATCTTGATTTTTTCCTGTGATGTTATTTCGTATAATAGTTTTCTTAGTTTATCGCTTGTAAGAACCTCGTATTTGATTCTTTCAATGTCGCCGTGAAGCCTTATTGCAGGCTGCTGGCCTGAAGCAAGGTGAAGGTCGGAAGCACCCTGCTCATGCATGAGTTTGAAAAAAGCATCAATCTGGGCCATTTTTACACCTTTGATGAATAATTATATGGAACCTGGAGCTCTCAGGCCTGCCTGATGAATTTCAGGCTGGCATCAGCTTCATCTGCTGCTTTATTTTCTTCTTTTGTTATTTCCAGCATTTTGGAATGTGATTCCAGTACGGCGCTTATCTGCATCTCAAGCTGAATTCTCTGCCTTTTCAGTTCAATGATATCGCTGTGCAGCTGGGAAAGCCTTTTGTGTGCCCTGCTGAGGATCTTTTCTGCTTCCACTTCAGCATTGGCAATAATAACCTGTGAGGATTTTTTTGCATTTTCCTTCATCTGATCCAGAACTTTCTGGGACTGGATCATGGCATTTTTCATGGAATTTTCCCGTTTACGATAACCCTGGTTTTCCAGGTCGAGCCTGTGGTTTTCCTCGTGCAGTGCCTGGATTTTCTGATTCAGGGTTTCAAGTTCCCTTGCAACTTCTTCAAGAAAATAGTCAACTTCCTGAACATCAAAACCTCTGAATCTTGTGGTGAATTCCTTTTGTTTGACTACAAGCGGTGTTACACCCATTTGAATACCTCACACTTTTTGTTAACTGATTGTGCGCGCCAGCCCGTGAAGGCTGTTCACAACAAAGGTCTGTAAAAAAATAATTGCCAGAATGACAATAACAGGGGAGATATCAAGCCCTCCGAAATTAACAGGGAGTCTTTTTCTTATCTGATAGAAAACAGGCTCTGTTGCATTGTTTATAAATCGTACTATGGGGTTATAGGGGTCAGGGTTTACCCATGATAGAACCGCACCTGCAATTACAATCCACATATAAAATGTCAGTGCATAATCCAGAACGACCGCAATTGCTTCAAAAAAATTAGCCAGTATAAGCATTTATATTCCCTTTATTCAATAATTTACCATGTTTCACATGCTCTGATTAACTATGAACAGGAGAAAAAGTCAAGTTTTTTTGGTATTTCAGCACTTATAACCTGCCCTGCATAATCAGGACAACAATTTACAATCTTTATAGCTTTATCAATTGTCCGGGATTGTCAGGCCCTGCAACATGAATGCATATATCAGCATCATCAATGACTTTGCCGACCTGGTTCACGGCTTTTGCCGGATGGTTGTTTTCCTCGCTTAAATGGGCAAGAATAATGTGCTTCAGGCATTTGTCTCTGAGTTCTGCAACAAGCTTTCCTGCCTCAATATTGGACAGGTGCCCGGTTCTGCCTTTTATTCTCTGTTTAAGATGCCACGGGTACGGCCCGTTGATCAGCATGTCTGGATCGTGGTTGGATTCAAGATACAGGATATTGCAGTTTTTGAGCTTTTCTTTTACAAGTGCGGTTACAATTCCAAGATCGGTTGCAATTCCGATTTTATATCCGTTATATTGTATGGTGAAGCCGACAGGGTCTGCTGCATCATGGCAGGTGGCAAATGGATGAAACACGATATTGCCAATGCAAAATGCTTCTCCGCACCTGAAAAAGCGCAGGTTTTCAATTTTTCCGAGCCCTGTGCATGCTTTATGGGTTGCCTGCGTGATATACACAGGAAGGTTGAATCTGCGGCTCAGCACTCCTGCACCCTTTATGTGGTCTGAATGTTCATGTGTGATGATTATGCCGGTAAGGGATTCAGGAGCTATACTGATACTTTGGAGCCGTCTTTGTATCTCGATCCCTGAAAGTCCGGCATCAATCAGCAGACGGTGGTTTCCGCATGAGATAAAAAGGCTGTTCCCCCTGCTTCCGCTGGCAAGGGGACACAGTTCAACACGATTATTTTGCGTCATTTTTCACAGCTTTGTAGCTGAGTTTTATTTTCCCGTCCCTTGTAATATCCAGAACTTTGACCTGGATAATATCTCCTTCATTTATCACGTCACTTACCTTTTTGACCCTGTGGTTGGCAAGTTCTGATATGTGAACCAGGCCGTCAGTGCCCTGTTTGATATTGACAAAGGCTCCGAAATCAGTGATTTTTACAACCTTGCCTTCATAAATTGCACCTATTTCAGGATCAAGGGCAATATCAGACACCATTTTCATGGCTGCCGCAGCATCCTGTTCATTTTCTGCAGCTATCTTGACAAGGCCTTCATCATTTACCTCGATGATTGTATTGGTATCAGCCTGTAATGCTCTTATTACCTTGCCTCCGGGGCCGATGATTTCCCTGATCTTATCTGATTTGATCTGGATGCTGACAATTTTCGGGGCATGTGGAGAGACTTCTTTTCTGGAATCATGCAGGGTTTCAAGCATTTTATCGAGAATATGCATACGGCCTGCATGGGCCTGGTTAAGGGCTTTTTCCATGATTTCCCTTGAAAGTTCCCTGATTTTTATGTCCATCTGAAGCGCTGTGATTCCCTCAGCTGTACCTGCCACCTTGAAGTCCATGTCACCGAAATGATCTTCGTCTCCCAGAATATCGGAAAGAATTATTGTATTGTTTTCATCACTGACAAGGCCCATTGCAATACCTGATACAGGTGCTTTTATGGGAACACCTCCATCCATGAGGGCAAGGATTCCTGAACATACGGTTCCCATTGATGAACTGCCGTTGGATTCCATGACTTCCCCCACAAGACGGATGGTATATTCAAATTCTTCCTGTTTAGGCAGAATTTTTTCAATTGCGCGGGTGGCAAGATGTCCATGACCTATATCCCTGCGGCTGGGGCCTCCAGGCCGTTTGCATTCTCCCACTGAAAATGCGGGAAAGTTATAATGCAGCATAAAGGCGCGGGTTTCATTACCCATGAGAGTTTCAACCCTTTGCTCGTCCATGCCTGATCCAAGGGTCAGAACTCCCAGCACCTGTGTTTCTCCCCGGGTGAAAAGAGCTGAGCCGTGCGGCCTTGGAAGTATGCCAACCTCGCAGGAAATCTGACGTATTTCATCAAATGCTCTGCCATCGATGCGTTTATTTTCCTTGAGGACAATATCACGGCTGACCTGTTTGACACATTTGCCAAAGGCTTCTTTTATATCTTTAATATTTTCCGGGAATTGGTCAGCAAAATGTTCCACAACCTCTTCCTTAAGGCCAGACAGGGCTTTCTGACGCTCAACCTTGGTTCTTATCTGTACTTTTTCATGTATTTTATCCCTGCTGTATTCAATTACTTTGGCCATGAGTTCTTCATCCATGACAGGAGGAGTAAACGGCTTTTTCTCCTTGCCAAGGGCCTGCTTAAGCTGAACCTGTATATCAATAAGGGGCTGCATTGCTTTATGACCGAAAAAAATGGCATCAAGCATGTCCTTTTCAGAAACAATATCGGCGCCGCCTTCAACCATGACCACTCCCGTTTTGGAGCCTGCAACCACAAGTTCGATATCACTTTCAAGCATTTGTTCAAAGGTGGGGTTGGCAATGAATTCTCCGTTTACCCTGCCTACCTTGATACTTGCAATTGGGCCTGCAAATGGTATGTCTGAAATTTCAAGAGCAGCAGATGCGCCCACCATGGCAAGAGTATCAGGTTCATTGATTTTGTCCATTGAAAGTACAGTGGCAATGACCTGGGTCTCATAATTGAACCCTTCCTCGAACAGGGGGCGGATGGGGCGGTCAATGAGCCTTGCAGTAAGAGTTTCCTTTTCAGAGGGCCTTCCTATTTCACGTCTGAAATAATTGCCCGGGATTCTGCCGGCAGCATAGATTTTTTCCTGGTACTCAACGGACAGAGGAAGAAAGCTTATATCTTCCTTTGGCTCCTTTGAAGCCACTGCCGTTACAAGCACTATGGTCTCTCCGTACTGCACTGTTACTGCGCCTGATGCCTGTTTAGCTATTTTTCCTGAACTGATTGAAAACTGCCGCCCGTTAATTGTTGTGCTGAATGTTTTTTCCATAATTTCTCCTGTAATCTGTAATTAAAAAAGGCGGCAACCTGTCAGGAAATTTTTAAAAAAATAAACCCGCATGTTTGTCATTAAATGCCAACTTAATGACAAACATGCGAACTTATTTAAAAATTGCCTTAAAAATTGCCGCCTGCAAAAAAATAAAAATCCGGCTTTTGACTGACAAACCATCAAAAGCCGGGTGTACGTCATTCTATCGTCTGAGTCCCAGTCTTTCGATTAAGGAACGATAACGGTTTACATCTTTTTTCTTGATATAGTCAAGAAGGCTTCTGCGCCTCCCGACGAGAATCAGCAGGCCCCGTCTTGAATGGTGATCTTTTTTATGAACTTTTAAATGTTCAGTAAGATAACTTATTCTGTGCGTTAAGATGGCAATCTGGACTTCCGGTGAACCTGTGTCTGATTCATGGAGCTTGAATTTTTCAATCATCTCCTCTTTGCTTTCAGCTAATAAAACCACTTTAAAACTCCTTTGTCTGGAATAAATAAATCATGGTATGATCTGATTATTCGGTTTTTAACGATTTCTTATCCAATATTCCATTCAGAAAAAGAAATGCAAAACAAAATTTTCATACCATTGCAAAAAATAAAACCATATATAGATACCAGTTAATCCGTAAAAACGCAAGAATAATTATAATCCCGCAGGTTTTCATCCAGAGTGATTACAGCGGCAACTTTGTTGTTTTCCTGAATTACTCTGATGGGGCTGCCGGGGCTTACACTTTCCGAAGCAAATCCTATTTTTGCGACACTCAGCTTTCTGCCGAACCTGATATCTTCTGCAATGTTACGGTCTGCCTTTATTCCGGGCATAAACTCAAGGCATGCTGACAGGGGAACAATTTTTTTTATTCTCTCTTTATTGTCCATTTTTTCAAGTTCATCAAGTTCCACGGCCTGGCCAATCCTGAAACTGCCAGAGCCTGTGCGGCACAATTGGGCAAGATGGGCGCCGCACCCGAGTTTTCTGCCGATATCATGTCCAAGTGTTCTGATGTATGTGCCTGAAGAACAGGACACTTCAATATCAAGGTAAGGCAGGTCAATGTCCTTTAGTGCAATATTAAATATTTCAATGGTTCTTGCAGGCTTGTGTACAGGTTTTCCCTGCCTGGCAAGCTTATACAGCGGTTTGCCTTTGTGCTTTAATGCAGAAAATGCAGGTGGAATCTGTTGCTGAACACCTGAAAAAGAGAGGATTGTTTTTTCAATATCAACGGGACTGAGAGCATATACAGCTTTCCTGGAGGCTTGAGCAATAATCTTCCCGGTTCTGTCATATGTGTCGGTCTCAATTCCAAGGCGTATTTTTGCTGTATATGTTTTATCGCTGCCAAGGAAAAATTTTGAAATTTTTGTTCCCCTGTTTATGCAGCACAACAAAAGACCTGTGGCAAAGGGGTCAAGGGTGCCGGTATGTCCTGCTTTTCTGACTCCAAGGGCTTTTTTGACTCTTGCCACTGCCCTGGCCGAGGAAATGCCCTCAGGTTTGTTAACGGGTATTATGCCATCTGTCATGCGAACGGCTCAGAATATATCCTCGTGGGATTCAGATGAGGCAGATTTGATCAGTTCATCAAGTCTTGCTGCCTTGTCAAAGGTATCATCATAAATAAATTTCAGCTCAGGCATATATTTAAGTCCAAGCTTGGGGGCTATTCTTTTTTTTATAAATCCCTTTGAATTATTGAACCCGTCCATGGCATCCCTTATGCGTTTCTGGCTGCCGAATATAGTGATATAAATTCTGGCGATCTTAAGATCATTTGAAAGCTTTACATGGCTTATGGTTGCAAGATCCATTCTTGGATCCTGCATTTTTCTGGCTAAAAGCTCGGTAATGGCCTGCTGTATTCTGTTGCTGACACGTTCTGCACGTAGATAGGGTTTCATTTTTTTTTACTCTGCCTTATATTGCCTTTCTTCGATTTCATAACATTCAATTGCGTCCCCTACCTTGATGTCGTTGTATTTTTCAAGGCCGATACCGCATTCATATCCCTGTTCCACTTCCCTTACATCATCCTTGAACCGTCTCAGAGATGAAAGTTCTGTATCACATTTGATCACACCTTCCCTGAGCAGCCTTACTTTTTTACCTCGGATAACCTTGCCTTCTGTGACCTGGCATCCGGCAATTGTTCCTATTTTTGGCACAACAAAGGTTTCTTTGACTTCAGCCCGTCCGATTATGATCTCATGGAAAGTGGATGGCATCATGCCGTCCAGTGCAGTTTTGATATCATTTATGACATCATAGATGATATCATAAAACCGCATGTCAACATTTTCTTCTTTGGCAAGTTTCCTGATTTGCGGGCTGGGCCTTACATTAAATCCTATTATGATGGCATCGGAGACTCCTGCAAGGGATACATCTGATTCATTGATTGTTCCAACGCCTGAATGAACAATTTTAACATCAACTTCTTCCTTGGCAAGATCTTTGAGAGAATCATTCAAGGCCTCTATTGAGCCCTGAACATCAGCCTTGACAATAAGTTTAAGCTCCTTGATTTCAGCAGAACCAAGATTTTCAAATATTTTTTCCAGATTGGCACGGCTTTTCTGGGCAAGCTCTTTTGCTCTTTGTTTTTGCATTCTATGGGTTGCAATCTGTTTGGCATCCTTGTCCGAAGCCACGGCAATGAGTTCATCTCCTGCATCAGGCACTCCGTTAAGCCCGAAAATTTCAGCAGGGGTACTTGGGCCGGCAGATTTTATTCTTTTGCCTGAATCATCCATCATCGCCCTTATTCTGCCAGAGTGAAGGCCGCATACAATGGCATCTCCTTCCCTCAGTGTCCCCTGTTTAACCAGAACAGTAGCCACAGCACCCCGTCCGGTATCAAGCCTGGATTCAACAACATAACCGCGCGCTCTTCTGTCCGGGTTTGCCTTGAGTTCAAGAACTTCAGACTGAAGCAGAACCATTTCAAGGAGTTCGTCTATTCCTTCTCCGGTTTTTGCAGATACCTTGACAAAAATCACATCTCCGCCCCATTCTTCGGGAAGAAGGTCAAATTCAGATAATTCCCTCATGATTCTGTCCGGATCTGCTCCTGCCTTGTCAATCTTGTTTACAGCCACAACCACAGGGACATTTGCCGCCTTGGAATGGTTTATGGCTTCTATTGTCTGGGGCATGACACCATCATCTGCCGCCACAACAAGTATAACAATATCCGTAACCTGTGCTCCTCTTGAACGCATTGCCGTGAACGCTGCATGGCCCGGAGTATCAAGAAAGGTTATCCTGCCGCCGTTCGGGGTTTCAACATTATATGCACCTATGTGCTGGGTAATGCCTCCTGCTTCTCCACTGGTGATTTTTGATTTTCTTATTACGTCAAGCAGAGAGGTCTTGCCATGGTCAACATGGCCCATAATGGTGACCACAGGAGCCCTTGCAATCATTTTACCCTGATCTTCTTCTTCAGCTTCCATTTGAAGCAGTGCTTCTTCTTCAAATGAGGCTTTTTCAACTTCAAATCCGAACTCAGCCGCAACAAGTGCTGCTGTATCAAAGTCGATTGTCTGGTTGACCGTTGCCATTACGCCCAGTCCCATTAATTTGACAATCATTTCATTGGCTTTGATGCCCATGCGTTTTGCAAGCTCTGCCAGCTCAATCGCCTCATCAATTTTTATGCGGCGTTTAATGGCCTTGGGAGTGGTGATCTGGGTCTTCTGAAAACTGGTTTTTTTGCCTTTGATATCTTTTCTGCCGCGTTTCTTTTTGCCGCGGCTGCTTTTGTATAAGGCATCTCCTTCAATAACTGATTTTCTTTTCCGGTGTTTTCTTTTTTCCTTTTTTCTTTTTCCTGCATCAGGTTCAACAGGCATGGGTATGTCAGAAGGTCTTGGTTCCTTATTGTGGATTCCTGTAAAAGCAGTGGTTCTGGTTCCTGGTTCGCTGGAGCGTTTTTCTTCGCTGCGGTCGGATTTTATGCCGGGGCCGGAATGAGGTCTGTGATCAGCAGAAGCGGATTTTCTCAGATTTTCAAGTACAACAGGATCTGCTATTTTAACAATTTTTGCAGGCGTGGATTTTTTCTTTTTCTTTTTTTTCTTTACCTTTTTTCTGGTGTTTTCCTGGTTATCAATATTTTCCTTTTCCTGCCTGTCTTCCTGATCCGGTTCAGGCGGTACTGGCTGCTGGATTTCTTTGTTTCCTTGTTCTTCTTCTGGCTTTTTGATCTCATCTTCTTTATCAACAGCCTGTTTCAGGGCCTTTTCAGGTGTTGATGAATCTTGTGTCTCACTCTCAGAGACAGGCGCAGATTCAGGTTGGGCTTTTTGGGGGACAGGTGCAGAAACGCTGGCTGATGAGGATTCTTCGGGCTTTTCCGGCTCTGGCGGAGCTGCAGGCTTTATAATTTTTGCAGGCGTAGATTTTTTTGCTTTTGGTTTTAATCTGGGTTTTTCAGCCCTGGGTTCCTTTTTGGCGGCAGGCTCAGCTTCTTTTCCGGATTCCTGAGGTGCAGGCTTTTCAGATGTTTTTGTATCTGAAACTTTTTTGGGCGCATCTTTGGTTTCTGATACTGGTTTTTGTTCCGGGGCAGTATCTGTTTGCTTCTGATCCTGATTGTGGGATTCTTCGTCCTGGCCAGGCCTGGTGATGGCTTCAGGCTTTTTACGGCGTCTGCGTATAACCGATGGTTTTATTTTGACATCGGTTGAGCTCTTCTTTTTCCCCAGAAGGGCGTTTCTGATTGCACGGACTGTACTGTCTTCCAGAGAACTCATATGGCTTTTAACTTCAATTTTCAATTCTTTCATTTTATTAAGAAGCGCCCTGTTCGTCATGTTCAGATCTTTAGCCAGTTCATATACTCTGATCTTCGCCATTTGCTGCCCCCAAGTAATCCCTTTTTTAAAATTGTACTCTGTCTGCCGTATCCAGGCGGCACCTTTGAGTGTTAAGACTCATCTTCCTGTGTGCCGTCTTCCGGGCTTTCCTGGTCCCGGGCCTGTAATTCCTCTTCCAGAAGATTTTTTGCTTCTTCTATCATTGCCTCTGCTGCCGGTTCGTCCATATCAATTACAGATATTATATCTTCGGTGTCAGCATCGCTTATGTCCGCAAGAGAGGCAAACCCTGCCTTGAAAAGGGCTTCTGCCTGTGCAAGCCCGACCCCGCTGATTTTCATGAGGCTGTCATACCCCTGCTTGACTTCTCTGCTGTATTCTTCCTCGCTTGTCACCTCAAGATGCCAGCCCGTAATTTCACAGGCAAGTGAAACATTCTGGCCACCCCTGCCAATGGCAATGGAAAGAAATTCATCGTTCACAATAACTTCCATTGATTTATTGTCTTCATCAATGATTACCCTGGCGATCTCAGCAGGAGAAAGGGCATTGCATACAAACCTTGCAATATCAGGGCTCCATTGTATAATATCAATTTTTTCACCGCGCAGTTCCTGGACAATGCTTTGTACCCTGTTCCCTTTCATTCCGACACATGCACCCACAGGATCAACATCAGAATCAATTGATGAAACAGCAACCTTTGCACGTACACCGGGAACCCTTGCTGCTCCCCGCAGGGTGACTATGCCTTCTGCCACTTCAGGCACCTCAGTTTTGAAAAGTTCAATGAGAAATTCCGGATGGGTTCTGGACAGAATGATCTGTGCACCTTTTGATTCTTCAAGCACATCCAGAACATATGCCCTGATCCTGTCACCCCGTTTGTAGTTTTCCCTTGGCATCTGTTCTCTGGGCCTTAGTACGGCTTCTGCCTGGCCAAGGTTGACTATTATGCTGCCCCTGTCAAAACGCTGAACAATCCCGTTTATTATCTTTCCCTTTTTATGAATGAAATTTTCATATACTGCGTTTCTTTCAGCTTCCCGCATTTTCTGGATTATAACCTGCTTTGCGGACTGGGCTGCAATTCTGCCGAATTCTTCAGTGTCAATTCTGATTCCCAGGCTGTCCCCTATTTCACATTCAGGGTCATATTCATATCCTTCTTCCAGGGTCAGTTCGCTGTCTTCATACTCTACTTCCTCGACAACTTCCTTGAAATGGAAAACTTCAACTTCACCGGTCTTTGTATCATAGTGCACCTCAATATCAGCCCTTGGGCCTATTGTTTTTCTGGCAGCTGATATAATAGCCTCTTTCAGGGTATTGATAAGGACTTCAGGCTCAATACCCTTTTCCCGGCTTACCTGGTCAATAACCCTTTTAATATCCGTGATAAACATTATTAAGCGCTCTCCATATTACTGACCTGCAAGTATTGCTTTGCTGATCGCCTGGTCTGATATTTCAACCTGTTTCCCATCAACAGCAATCACAACAGAATCATCATTAATTGTTTCAAGGGTTCCGGTAAATTTTCTGCGGTTGTCAATTGGTTGATTCACCTCAATTTTTACCCTTTCTCCTTTGAAACGCTGAAAATCCTTTTTTTTGTTCAACGGCCGGTTGGGGCCGGGAGAAGAAACTTCAAGCCTGTAAGTGCCGATATTCTCAAGATGGACATCAATAAGGTCGCCAAGCTGACGGCTGGCATAAACGCAGTCATTCAGGGTTATGCCGGAAGGCTTGTCCAGAAAAATGCGTATTATGTTTTCCTTGTTCTGCATTACATGTTCAAGATGAACAAACTCGAAACCTTCTCCTTCACAGAACGGGATGATTATTTCTTCCAGCTTTTTTACAGGCATACCTGTATTTCTTTCAGCTTTTCTGCCCATGTGAGCTTTTCCTGCTTTTTGATATCCTTAAATACAAAAACGGGCAGATGCCCGTTCCTGTAACAACTTAAACAAAATCTTCCCCCAAAAAAACGGTTCAGATCATATCTTAACTCCAATCAATGGAACAACTCTGCCATCCTTCCCTTAAAGATGGAGCGGGCAACGAGATTCGAACTCGCGACATCAAGCTTGGGAAGCTTGCACTCTACCAACTGAGCTATACCCGCATCAGCCGATGAATATACCAATGTGTTTTATATTTGTCAAATAATAGTTTTTATCAGCATCGCTTATTCAGGAAGACCTGCATCAAACGCCTCTATGACCATTTTTGATATTCCTGCATGCACTTTGGTGATATTTTTTTCTTTCAGGGTTTTGGAAGCAGACCTGTACACCACCCTGAAGGATAGGGATTTTTTTTCTTCATCCAGGGGGCTGCCTTCAAAGGCATCAAACAAAAATATTGTTTCAATCAGAGGTTGTTTTTTCGACACCATGGTCATGTAATCAAGAATATCACCCACGGCAACGGATTTGTTTACAATGATGGTAATGTCCCTTGAAACAGATGGAAATCTGGGCAGAGCCTGTGCAGTGACAGACTTAGGAAGAACTTCCAGCATGGCCTTCATGCTGAAATCAAATACAAATGCATCCTGCTTCAGGCCAAAGTTTTTGAGCACTTTTTCACTGACCCGGCCCAGTGTGCCCAGTGTGACACCCTTTGCTGTGACCTGTGCGGCATATCCTTTCTTATAATATGGAATGTCCTGTATTTTTTCAAATTTTGCATCTTTAATCATGAGGGCATTTAGAAGTCCTTCAATGACCCCCTTTAAATCAAAAAAATCAATATCAGTCTTTTTGGAATGCCAGGTTCTTGATGTCCTTTTGCCCGTAACAAGTCCTGCAATCATTTCAAGTTCTTCAGGCTGTTTCCCTTTGTCCGTGGCAAAAAATACCTTGCCGATCTCAAATAATTTAAGGGTGTCTGATTGTTTTGCAATATTCTTTTTCATGGTTTCCAGAAGCCCTGGAATCATTGAAGTTCTGAGAACAGACATCTGGTCTGAAATCGGATTCAGGATGGATTCCACCCGTCTTAACCTGTCATTTTCCGGCAGGCATAAACGGTCGCATGAATTTTCATGGATGAAGTTATAGTTGATGGCTTCATGGAAAGAGAAACCGCACATGATCTGCTTAGTTTTTTCCCTGAGTTTTATTTCAGGAGCCACAGGTCTTCCCTTTGCAGGAGTCATGGGGTAACTTGTTTTGATATTATTATAGCCCCATAGCCTGGCAACTTCTTCGGACAGATCTTCCGGCCTTTCAATATCAACCCGGAAAAAGGGGACTGTAACTTTCAGCAGGTTGTTATGAAGAATTTTGACCTCAAATTCAACAGAGTTCAGAATATCCTTGATGGTATCAGTATCAAATTCGGTTCCCAGGCGTGTGTTAAGTGCGTCAGGATTGACGATGATTTCACGCCTGACAGGTTTTTGCGGGTGCTCGTCAATTATACCGTTTAAAATGGATGCATCGCATAGTTCAGCAATCAGGGCAACCGCCCTGTTCAGTGCCCTTACACTGCCATCAGGGTCAATCCCGCGTTCAAACCTGTGGGATGCATCGGTTGCCATGCCGGTTTTTTTAGCGGTTTTTCTTATTGAAACAGGGTTGAAATATGCACTTTCCACAAGAACCCTGGTTGTGGCGTCAGAAATTTCGGAATTTTCCCCACCCATCACGCCTGCAATGGCAACAGGTTTTTCCCCGTCACATATCATAAGCATATCAGGGGCAAGCTTATGGGTTTTTGCGTCCAATGTGGTGAATTCCTCATCATTGCCCGCCCGCCTGACAATTATTCTGCCCTGTGCAAGCATGTCAAAATCAAAGGCATGCAGGGGCTGGCCTGTTTCCATCATGACAAAATTGGTGATATCAACCACATTGTTTATGGGAGTAAGGCCTATTGCTTCAAGTTTTTGCTGAAGCCAGAACGGAGAAGGGCCGATTTTTACGTCAAAGACAAGGCCGGCTGAATATCTGGGACACAGGTCAGGATCAAGTATTTCAACTTGTGCATGATCATGTATTGATTCGTTTATGATTCTTTTTTCGGGCAAAGAAAAGTCAGGCAGCCTGACTTTTTGCTTCGGCTCTGTGAATGCCCCGATTTCACGGGCTGTTCCTATCATGCTCAGACAGTCCGGACGGTTTGGTGTCAGGTCTATTTCAAATACAACATCAGACATGTCAAGGGCACAGGAAAGCGCAGTACCGGGAACAAGTTCATTATCAAGTTCCATAAGGCCTGAACTGTCTTCGCTGAGTTTAAGTTCCGATGCACTGCAAAGCATCCCGGCTGATATTTCACCCCTGAGTTTTCCTTTTTTAATCTTCATGCCGCTCGGCATTATTGTGCCTGGAAGGGCGCATGGAGCTGTCATGCCTTCTTTTACATTGGGAGCGCCGCATACGATCTGGATCAGTTCATCCTGGCCCGTATCCACCATGCATATGGATAGCTTGTCTGCATTTGGGTGTTTTTTTACTTCACAGACTTTTGCAACCACAATATCATCTAAGTATTGGTATTTCTGTTCAACTCCGTCCACCTCAAGTCCTGCCATGGTCAGTTTTTCAGAGATCACAGAAGGGTCAAGGTCCACGGAAATATAATCTTTTAACCAGTTAAGACTGACTTTCATATTAAAACTGCCCTAGAAAACGAATATCATTTTCAAAAAATTTTCTTATATCGTCAATACCATACTTGAGCATGGCAAGACGTTCCATACCCACCCCAAATGCAAATCCGGTATATTTGTCAGTATCATACCCCACATTTTCAAAAACCGCAGGATGAACCATTCCTGAACCCAGAATTTCTATCCATCCTGTTTTTGAGCATATCCTGCAACCTTTGCCCCTGCACATGACGCAGCGTATATCAACTTCAGCGCTGGGTTCGGTAAAAGGGAAAAAACTTGGCCGGAACCTGAGTGATGTGTCATTGTCAAAGAACTGATGTACAAAAGTGGTAAGGATTCCTTTCAGGTCTCCGAATGAAATATTCCTGTCAACCATCAGGCCTTCCACCTGATGGAACATTGGTGTGTGTGTTATGTCCGAGTCACACCTGAATACCTTGCCCGGAGCAATAATTTTAACAGGGGGGGCGGCTTTTTCCATCACGCGTGGCTGTGAAGGCGATGTATGTGTGCGCAGCACAATATTTTCAGACACATAGAAAGTATCCTGCATATCCCTTGCAGGGTGGTATTTGGGGATATTCAGCGCTTCAAAATTATAATAATCCGTTTCAACCTCAGGTCCTTCTGCAATGTCAAAGCCGAGCCTTGAAAAAATATCACAAACCTCCTGTGTCACCTGGGTAACGGGATGAAGGCTGCCACGTACAGCAGGTCTTCCGGGGAGAGTGACGTCAATGCCGGAAGCGCCGCTGTCATCACGGGCCTCAATCCTGGATAATGCATTTTTAAATGCAGATTCAAGTTTTGCCTTGAGAAGGTTGGCATTTTTGCCTGCTGAGGGCCGCTCTTCAACCGGCAGTGAAGAAATATTTCTTAAAAATTTTGTGAGTATGCCTTTTCTGCCGAGATATTTTATGGAAAGCTGTTCAAGCTGGTTGCTGTCCTCCGCATTTTCAATGCTTTCAATGGCCTGTTGTTCTATTTGTGTCAGATTATTTTGCAAAATACCCCCACCTGTTCAGCATGAATTAAACTTTTGCGCCGGCAAGGGCTGCCAGCTGGGAAAATCCTGCAGGGTCAGAGACTGCCAGTTCTGCCAGAACCTTTCTGTCCAGCTCGCTTCCGGCCTGTTTGAGGCCGTTGATAAATCTGCTGTATGACATGCCGTTCATTCTTGCACCGGCATTGATTCTCACGATCCACAGCCTTCTGAATTCTCTTTTGCGCACTTTTCTGTCTCTGTACGCATACATTAACGCTTTATCAACTGCATCTGCAGCGGTACGGTATAATTTGCTTCTTCCACCCCTGAATCCCTTTGCAAGTTTAAGAACCTTGTTTCTGCGTCTTCTTGCCTTGAATCCTCTTTTGACTCTCATTTTGTCAAACTCCTAAAATTTGGTTCGCCTGTAAATTACCCGTTGGGCAACAGCCTTCTTACTTCTTTCATATTATCCTGATCAATCATTTGATCCAGCCTGAACCCTCTTTTGCGTTTTGTGGTTTTTTTGGTCAGAATGTGGCTGGCATGTGATTTTCTGAATTTGTATTTTCCTGAGCCGGTTTTTTTAAACCGCTTGGCAGCCGCGCGGCATGTCTTGATCTTGGGCATTTTATCCTCTCCTGTATTAGATTTCTAAAATTAAAGATGGCGGTATAAAGCGGAAAAACAATATACCACCATACATTGTCCATTATTTTGTGCCGTATTTCAGCAGTGCAGCAGGCATTATTGTCCTGCAAAAGAAATATAAGTTTATTTCGGGCCCAGAAGCATCGTGATGAAACGGCCTTCAAACTTGGGCTCCTGCTCTACCTGGGCAAAATCTTCTGTCATGCTGACAATTTTTTCCAGTACCTGCCCTGCCTGTTCCTTGAGCATGAATTCCCTGCCCCTGAAAACCATGGTGATTTTAACCTTGTCATTTTTGCCTATAAATTTTTTAATATGCTTGATTTTGGTTTCAAGGTCATGATCACCTGTTTTTGGCCTTACTTTTATTTCCTTGATCTGGGTATTTTTCTGTTTGCGTCTTGCCTCCTGCTTTTTTTTGGTCTGCTCGTATTTAAACTTGCCGAAATCCATTATTTTGCAGACCGGGGGTTTTGCGCCCGGAGAAACTTCAACCAGATCAAGCGACTCTTCAGCAGCAAGCCTTAAAGCCTCTTCAATTGGCACAATCCCTATCTGGACTCCGTCAGAGCCGATTACTCGAACCTGACTGGCCCGGATTCCCTTATTTACACTTGTCTGATCCTGCCTTCCTCGCTTAGATATTTTTACACCTCCTGCAACTGCATCATTCTAGTTCAACCATAGAGCAACGGTATAACCCTGCGATTATAATAGCTTGCACTGTAAAATGCAAGGATTATTTATATGTGTTTCTGTTCAATGGTATATTTTTCCAAATAACTGTTTTTCCAGTACAAGTTTGTTTCTTTATTAAAAAAATTATAAAAAAGATCAAGACTTTTCTGACGTAATACACCTGGTATGATGCAGATTCCTGAATCTGCATACAGGGGGGGCAATTGTTGCAGATCGCATCCTGTGCCGCCTCCCATGGGATCTTCATATGCATACACAATTTTTTTTATGCCTGACAATATAATGGCTCCAAAGCACATGAGGCATGGTTCCATTGTGCAGAAAAGTGTCATGGGGCTGGGGCCGGGTGCATGGTCGGCAGTTTCAAGCTGCCTTAGTGCATTTATCTCGGCATGCATTATTTCGCTGAACCCGTTTTCCGGGGATGCTGTGCCTTTTCTTGCCCCGTCTGCAATTACTCTGTTGTCCTGCACAATCACGCAGCCAACCGGAAACTGTCCTGTGTCAAAGGCTTTTTTTGCCTGGTCAAGTGCCAGGCCCATGAAAAATTCATTATCCATTTTAACCTGAAAACCCTTTGTCATTGATCTTGCTTTTTTAAATAATTATTGTATTTTATTTAATTTCATTGGATATTCAATAGTAATTTATGAAAACGGAAAAGAAAATAAATATTGAGCCTTTGCCGTCCACTTTATGTGTGCGCGAACAATTTCAGGCCAGGGAAAAGAATTTCATTTCCAGGTGGGGAAGTTTAAGTGCCGATGCAAAAAGACGATGCGATGAAGATCATGTGTGCAATATCAGAACTGCTTTTCAGCTTGACCGGGATCGGATTGTCTATTCCAATTCATTCAGGCGCCTGAAATATAAAACCCAGGTTTTTCTCTCTCCTCTGGGTGATCATTACAGGACAAGGCTTACGCATACACTGGAGGTTGCGGAGATTTCAAGGAATATTGCCAGGGCAATGCGTCTGAATGAAGATCTTGCTGAAGCCATTGCCCTTGGCCACGATCTTGGACATACTCCATTCGGTCATGGCGGGGAAACTGCGCTTACAGAAATTTATTCTCAGCATTTTTCCCATGCACACCAGAGCCTTCGGGTTGTGGACTGTCTTGAAAACAGGGGCAGGGGGCTTAACCTCACGCGTGAAGTAAGAGATGGTATTTTAAAGCATTCCAAGGGTTTCGGCAATATTATCCCCTCAACGCCGGGAGAAACCGCTGTTACAGTGGAGGGAAGAATTGTCAGGGTGGCAGATATCATTGCATATCTTAATCATGACCTTGATGATGCATTGAGAGGAAAGGTGGTGTCATTGTCCCAGGTGCCTGATATCTGCCTTAAAAAACTGGGCAGGACCCATTCGGAAAGGGCCAGTATCATGATAGAACAGCTTGTGTACAACAGCGGCCCTAAAGATGGCAGGTTTGTCCTTGATATGGGCAGGGATGCCATGCATGCGATGATAATACTCAGAAAATTTTTATATGAAAAGGTATATCGTTCACCTGCGGTGCACAATGAATTTATAAAGGCAAAAAAGGTGATTATTGACCTTTATAATTATTTTCTGAATAATCCTGACCACCTGCAAAAAGAACTTGCAAGAATGGAGATGGCATTGTGGAATCCGTCCAAGAACAGCCTTGAACGCTCGGTATGTGATTTGATTGCAAGCCTGACCGACCGATATGCCCTGGAATTGTATGCCTCTATTTTTCTTCCAAAACCCCTTGTGTGACTTTAAATCATGATACCTGATATTTTTGAATCCCTTTCAGAACTTTATGCTTCAATGGACAATGCATGGAATAGGGCGGCACTGCAATATGGATTCAGGTGTACCGGATGCGAGGAAAATTGCTGCAGATCCCTTTTTTTTCACCATACTTATATTGAGCGTGATTTTTTTTTGTATGGATTCAGGCTTATTGATGAGCATCTGCAGAAAATTGTTTTACAGGCAGCCCGTGATTATTGTGAGCGTACCTTTGCGGAAAATACCGGTGAGAAAAGCCTTAAGATCATGTGTCCGGCAAATATGAACGGCAAGTGCCTGGTGTATGAATTCCGGCCCATGATCTGCCGGCTTCACGGCATTCCCCATGAGCTGCACATGCCCGGAGCAGGGCTTGTCAGGGGAGATGGCTGTCGTGCAGGCGGGTTTGATGAAAAGCCATATATCAGATTTGACAGAACTCCTTTTTACAGGCAGATGGCGGATATCGAAACACGGTTCAGAAAAAGGCATGGCCTTCAGGGCCGGGTCAGGCAGACAATTGCCCAGATGCTGACAGGGCCGTGTCAGGCTGTTGTATGATATTTTGTTTCGGAGGCGGAGATGACGGAAAAGAAAATTGTTACAATCGGCGGGGGCAGCGGACAATTTGTCCTTTTGTCAGGCCTTCGGGAACTGCCTGATATAAATATTACGGCTGTGGTATCCATGGTGGATTCCGGCGGGAGTACGGGCAGGCTGAGGGACGAACTGGGGATTCTTCCTCCTGGAGATGTACTCAAGTGTATTCTTGCTTTGTCTCCCCATCAGAATACCTGCCGTTCCATTCTGCAGAAACGGTTTAAAAAGGACAGGCGTCTTGCAGGTCATAGTGCCGGCAATATGCTTCTTACAATGCTTTCAAGATATACCGGCAATTTTCCGGCAGGGGTTGCCGCCCTTGCTGAGATCCTTGATGCAAGGGGGGAAATACTTCCAGTTACTGTTGACCGTGCCACTCTTGTGGCGGAACTCACAGACGGAAGGCGGATTTACGGAGAGGAAGCCATTGATCTTCCAAGGGGTACACAGCGGGAACGTATCAGGGATGTTTTCTTGGTTCCCCATCATCATTCTTCCATTTCTGTATATCCTCCTGTTCTGGATGCCATTGCACAGGCGGATTATATTTTTATAGGGCCTGGTGATCTGTTCACCAGTATCATTCCAAACCTGATTGTCCCCGGAGTAAGACAGGCTCTGCTGGAGGCAAAAGCAAAAATTTATTTCACTGTAAATATCATGACCAAATATGGGGAAACCCATAATTTTTCAGGTATGGATTTTGTCATCAAGCTTGAAGAGCGCCTCGGCCGCAAGCTGGACGGTATTATAGCCAATTCTGCAAGACCATCGGAGGAAGTGCTCGAAGTTTACAGAAAACAGAAGTCAAGCTTTGTTGAGATTTGCAGGTCTGATTCTTTCTGGGATGGTCGTGATTTCCATCTTCTTGATGTTTTGGATACCAGTGGAGGAATTGTCCGTCATGATTCCGTGAAATTGTCCTGCATAATACAGGACATCGTATCCTAGGTAAATTTTTCTTGACTTTGGGGTGATATACAGTCAGACTTTACGCAGGTCTGGTGTGAATTATGCTGCTCATTTTCTTTTCAGGCTGTCTATGAATCAATTTATTCAATATAATAAGGAAATCGCTGATCCTTGTATTCTCATTGTTGACGATGATCCTGGAATAATATCATTGTTTGCCAGTGCCCTTAGAATGGCTGGGTTCGAGTGTGTCGGGGCGGAAAACGGTGAACTTGCCTTGAAAGCTCTGTCCAAAAAACATTTTGATATTGTTATAACCGATATCAAAATGCCGGGAATGTCGGGAATTGAGCTTGCCAGAAATATAAAGGGAATGTATACGGCTGATGTCATTGTGATGACCGGAAAGGTTAAAAGCTATCAGTATGATGAAATGATCCGTGCGGGTGCAAGTGATTTTGTTGAAAAACCTTTTTCCGTGCAGGAGCTTATTTTAAGGGTCAACAGGGTTTTAAGGGAACAGCGCCTTAAAAATGAGGCACGCAGGGCCCATGAAGAACTCAGGCAGGCATATATTGATTCAATCCACAGGCTTGTCGTGGCATCTGAATTCAAGGACGAGGACACTGGCGACCATATTATAAGGATAGGAGAATACAGCAGGCTGATGGCCAGTGTTTTTTACAACTGAAAAATGACCCGCTTTTATAACTCAAATTTGACCCACCC
>CAYUOB010000010.1:33796-37560 GCA_964446145.1 uncultured Desulfobacula sp. | reverse complement strand
GGCTCAGGCCAAAAGACGGATTTTTATTTGAATATGTTCTAATTAAGGGTTTAAATGATTCTCCTGATGATGCTATAAAATTATCAGAGTACATCAAACCTCTGCCTGTCAGGCTGAACCTGATACCTCTGAATCCTGTGACAGGGTTTAGCCATGAGTCGCCATGTGACGATGATATGCACAGGTTTGCAGACACACTTAAAACCAAAGGCATTTTTGTAATCAAAAGATGGACAAAGGGCAGATCCGTGGCAGCAGGCTGCGGACAACTGGGAAACAGACAAAATGACTTATATGGAAGAGAAAACCAGAGCAGGTGAATATCTCAGGCTTGCCTTAGGGTACATGGCAAAATATAATCTGCCGGCCAACCCGGTGAATTATACGGTCTGGTACGAATATGTGTCAGGCAAAAACATGAAGCTCAGAAAAGCTGTTGACAACAGCATGAAAGCCGCCATGGACATAGACAGCAGAACACTTGAAAAATTTTACCAGAAATATATTGCAGACGGTGACAGGATCATAATAAGCAAACTGCTGACAAAGATCTCCCTGATGCTTAAAGATATAACCGGCCATATTTCAGAAACAGAAGGCGACCTTGCAGGGCACGGGAAAAACATTAAACATCTGGCTAAACAGATAGGTAAGGCTCGTGGCTATGATGAGATAAAAGATATTGTAGACATGATGCTGATTGAGACAAAGGACCTCATAAAATCCGGCAAACGCCTGCAGACCAGAATGAAAATTTCCTCGGAAGATTTAAAACAATTGCAAAAGGAACTTGAAAAATCCCAGGCAGAAGCCCAGACTGATTCCCTTACCCAGCTCATCAACAGGCGGGGCCTTGAAAAAAAGCTTGAGCTTGAAAGAATCAGGGCAAAACAGAATGATTCGCCTTTTTCAATCATACTTGTGGATATTGATCACTTTAAAAGAGTCAATGATACCTTTGGCCATCTGGTGGGTGATTCTCTTTTAAGGGGTATTGCCAATATGCTGAAATCCCACCTGAGAAGAAACGATATTGCAGCCCGTTACGGAGGAGATGAATTCCTTATCATACTGCCTGAAACCGGGCTTGACGGAGCCATGGCTGTAGGCCGGAAAATCAAGAATACCCTGTCCAAAAAAGAATGGAAACTCAAAGAGACAGGAGAGCGCATGGGCAGAATAAGTGTTTCAATGGGCATTGCCCTTTACAGATTCAATGAACCGGAACATGAGCTTTTTGAAAGGGCTGACAAGGCCCTTTATCTTGCCAAACAGAATGGCAGAGACCAGATTGCGACCCAGGAAGATATTTAAAGCCTGTCACTGCCATGCAGTATTTTACCGGTCTGCTGTAAGATCAATGGTCAAAGCATAAAAACCCTGATCCATTTTTGCCTGCACTGGAAAATGTCCGTTCTCAATTACCTTCAGCATTGCACGGTTTGACGCCAGCACATCTGCGGTCATGCCGTGAGCTCCCCTGTCCTTTGCAAGCTTTGCAAGCATTTTATACATATGGGTTGCGATCCCGTATCCCTGATAATTCTCATCAACAATAAAGGCGATATCCACAAAAGGCCTGTTGGGATGTTTTGCAAACCTTGCTTCTGCAATGATGGTCTGCTGGCCGGGCTCGCCCACAAGACCCACAATGGAAAGAGTATCCCTGTAATCAACATTGACATATTCCTGCATTTTTTCATGGGGCATGGCCTTTATAGGGCTGAAATATCTATAATAGATGGCTTTATCTGAAAACCTGTAAAAAAGCCTCCTCATCTGGTCTTCATCAGAGGGTTTTATGGCCCTGAACCTGACATCAAGATTATTTTTGAACCTGTGTTTACTCTCCATATCAGCCGGATAAAAATGCGCGCTGTCAGCCAGAAAAATCTGATCTTTGTACAAAAGGTTTATCTTTTTTGCACCCTCAACAAGGCCGGGCCTGTCTTCAGGATGTGCAATCTCAATGAGTGCCTGCGCCCGCTCCCTTAAGGTTTTTCCACGCAAATGGGCAATTCCGTGCTCCGTTGCCACAAGATCAATGGACTCAGGAATACTTAAAAGGTTAGGTGAATTTTCAACACAAAGCCTTATATTTGCCATTCCGTCACGATTTCTGCTGGGAAGAGCCACAATTGTATATCCTCCGGGGGAAATTTCAGCTCCATTGAAGAAATCGGCAAGCTGGCCCGGACCGGCAGTGACATTGGAGCTGGTGTTGTGCAGCACAACCCTTGCGGAAAGATCAATCCGCCTTATGGGAATGATGAAGACAAACCTGCGGTTTCTGCCTATCTCCATGGGATTGAACACTCTGTCAATGGTCTGGAACTCCACCATGGGATTTTTGTCAAGAAAACGCATGAGCTTTTTGGAGCCAAGAGCATATGCAGCAAGGGATCTGCCCTTGAAAATTCCTTTTCTCCTGTTGGTGACCGCTCCTGTTTTCACAAGTTCCATGACAGCATCAGTGAAAAACGGGGTATGGATTCCAAGGTCCTTCTTTTTTGCAAGATATTTGGGCAAAGCCTCAAAAACAGGGCCGAACGAAAACGCAAGACAGCTTGCATCCTCAATCACAGAGGCCACATTGGCAGCCACCCTGTCAAATACAGGGGCCACCGGAAACCTGTCAAAATAAAAAGGCGGGCTAAAGGATTCAATGACCATGTCAAACTCATCAAAGGAAACAAATGTATCGCCCAGTGTAAAAGGGATATCATTATTGATTTCACCCACCACAAGCTTTGCCTGTTCCATTGCCCTTCTTGCCACATCCACCCCCACTCCAAGGCTGCAGAACCCGGCCCTGTTGGGAGCAGTTATCTGTACAAATGCGATATCAACGGGAATCTGGCCTTCTTTCATCAAAAGAGGAATGGCAGAAAATCTCGATGGAAGCAGGTCAACCATGCCCGCTGAAATCGCCTCGGCAGAGACCCATCCTGAAAAAAATGTTTTAAGGCGGTAACGTTTTGATTCAAGAGCTTTATATGAAATGGCATCCCCAAAGCTTACAAGCTGCACCAGAGTCAAATCCTGAAGAGCATAGCCCCTGGCACGCATGAGGCAGTTGACCAGAGTACGGGGCTCTGCTGCACCCGTACCGATGAAGATATTCATGCCCGGTTTTATTTTTTTTAATACCTCAACCGGGGAAACAAGCTTTTTTTTCCATGACGTCTTTTTTTTAAATACCATAAGTTACCATATCATAAATTCCCATGTTGAGCCCAGAAAATAACGGAACTTGACCATCGTGTCCACACATTTATCTGCAATTCATTGACATCGGCAGGTATTGTGCTATATAGTCAGTTCCATGTTTTTTCTTCCGATACAAAATGAATAACGGGGGCATACATGAGATCCAGAATTTTATCAAAGAAACATATAATAATTTTTTGTGCAATTATTCTTATACCATTCACCACAAAACCAGGATCTGCCACAGGAATCAAATTTGTCAGCAAGGCAGGTACCGGCACAATTTTTAAGAAAAAACCCGTCCTGACACCTGTATGGGATGAAAACGACCTGAAACGGGCCAGAAGCGGAGATAAAAATCTTGCCGGCGCAAACCTCAAACAAGCCAACCTCTCAGGACTCAACCTTGCAAAGGTGAACCTGACAGGGGCTGACCTGAGCCATGCCAATCTGAGAAATGCCACCATCACAAAAGCCCTTGCAATGGGGGCAAATTTTGAAGGCGCAAACATGATGGGAACAAAAATTTCTGATTCAGATTTTTACAGGGCAAA
>CAYUOB010000010.1:0-33696 GCA_964446145.1 uncultured Desulfobacula sp. | reverse complement strand
AAGGCGCAAACATGATGGGAACAAAAATTTCTGATTCAGATTTTTACAGGGCAAAATTCACAAAAGCTTATCTTCGCAACTCTGACATACGAAATTGTGAATTCATGAAAGCAGATCTTTCCGAAGCTGACTTCAGCAATGCAAAAATCATAAAAATATCAGCAACAAAAGCAAATGCACAAAATGCTGTTTTCTGCAGGACGTTTATCAACAATGTCTCCTTTGATTCTGCCCTCATGTCAGGAGCCAACTTCAAAAGAGCCACCATAATGTGGAGTGTTTTTAAACGTTCAGAAATGCAGCATTCCATGATTCAGTCCGCCAGAATATCAAATTCAGATTTTACCGGAGCCAAAATGCAGCAATGCAAACTCAATGATTCAAACATTAAAAGCTCTTCATTTAAAAATGCTTCCCTTGATTCTGCAGATATCCATCACAGTGCATTGTCAAAACCAGATTTCAACGGGGCAAACATGCGTAACGTCAATCTATCCGGCTCATCAGGAACCGGCCTGAACTTTTCCAGAACTGTAATGACTGGAGCAGATCTTTCCGGAGTGCGCTTTTTCACAAGTTATTTTGGATATGCCGCAATGAACAGGGCAAACCTCACATCTGCAAGATTCATGGCAAGACAGAAAGATTCCTCGCCCCAGGCTGCCACCTGTTCCTTTCACCATGCAGATCTGCGGGCAGCAGTGTTTACCAGGTCATATTTTGCACAGAAAACAAATTTTTTCCATGCACAAGTTGATAAAAGGCAAAAACAATATCTTAAACAATTTCACCTTTACCAGAGCAAAACCATTATATGGTCAGACTGAAACAAGCAACATCATAACCAGAATACAGAGCAGCAGAATGTGGTCAAAGGCCTGTATTTCCGGTAAGTTTTCTGATATTGTCCCTTGCAAATTCTATGGAAGGGTCTATCTGTAAAGCCATTTCATAATATTTCACAGCAAGGCCGGTCTGACCGAGTTCCCTGTAGCATGAGCCTATATTCGCATAATTTATGGCAAGTGAAGGGTCAATTTCAGAAGCTGCCTCAAATTTTTCTATGGCAGATTCATAATTCTTTTTCATGAAACAGCACACACCGGCGGTATTGAGCAGATCCGGCCTGTGCCCGTCAATTTCAAGGCCTTTTTCGCATATGGCAATGGCCCTGTCATATTGGCCCAGATCCTTCAGGCATGCTCCCATGTGGGAATAGATATCAGGAAGGTTCAGGTCTGCAGGGTTTCTTTCAAGGGCGGTTTCAAACTCCCTTTCAGCGGATTTTCCGTCATAAAGGGCGTTGTACATAAGCCCCCTGTAGAAGCTTGTATAATATTTGCCGGGTAAAACTTTTTCAAGTTCATTCAGCCTGTCCAATGCCTGAACCGGATCAAAACTTTCCGTAATCAATCTTGCTGCAAACATGCCCACACTGGCCTTGTCAGCCCGTTCCCTGAACCTGGCTCCAGGAATTATGGAATAAAAGGCAGGGATCTGCAATCTTTTGTGCATTGTATTAATGGCATAAACCCTGAATCCTTTTATATCAAGAGCATTGATAAGATTTTCCACCTCAATTCTTATATTGGCATCAGAAAGATCAGGCAGGTCAGCAGCTGAAATCACTGTGTCAGAATCAATAATGAACCCGGCCTGTTCAATGTCTGTAAATTTCGGCAGGCCGCTTGCCACATAACTGGATCCTGAGTTAAAATCTCCTGCAAGCTGGGCTGTTTCAGTAAGTGCCCGGCTCATTGCCTTCTGAGGGTCAGGTGAGGTACCGGCAGTCCAGACAATTTCGCTAAGTTCAGGAAAAGTTGAAGGATCCCAGGCAAGCACTCCTATTGTCGGGATACCGGTATCAAGGGAAAAATCAGAAGCATATATCCTGATTCCCTCTTTCCTGTATTTTGCCAGAAGTTCAACTACCAGAGGGTCGGTAAAGGACTCAAGATCAATTGCCGGCACCGCCAGCCTGTCACGGCTGACTATGGATGAAGTATGCCGTTCCACAATCTCACAAATCCCCTGGCTCAGGGCCTCTTCAGCACAATTGCCTGCACTTGGGCCGTTGAATTCATTGATCATGTAAAACCAGTTAAAGGGAATCATCACAGGGTTCTTTCCTGTCAGATCATACCCCTGTGTCCATTTCAGGGGCAGGGAATCAAAAACAGGTTTCACCTGCATGGCTTCTTCCCTGCTGTCATGAACGGATTTGATTATCTGTTCATATGGCATGGCTTTTTCACCAATATCCTTTGCCGGTCCAACAAAAAAATTCTTTTCATCATTCATGAACGAAAAAAAGCTGCACCGCTCAGTCAGTTCCATGACTGCACTTGCTTCTGACTGTGCAGGAGTGCCTCCTTTGCCCATCTGTTTTTTTGTGCCAATGACATCAATTGCATCGGTACCGCATTCACTGAAAAAAACAGGTATATCAAGGCGGCCATTATCTATTCTCCTTGTTCTGCTTAAAATATCAAGATTCAGTTCTTCTGTTCTTTTTTTGAATCTTGCAATTGTTTCTTCAGGAGAAATAACCTTGTCCTGATCATAGGTATAAGCTTTAACAGCATCCTTAAGCTCTATTTGATAACTCATTCACTGTCCTTGAAATAAATTTTAAAAATATCATGCCGGAACAGACTGAATCCTGTCCCCCACCTCAATTGTTCCGCCCTCTAAAACTTCAGCAAATACACCTTCTTTTGGCATAATGCAATCCCCTGATCCTGCATTTTTCATGCTTTCAAATGCTCCTTGCCAGCTTTAATGAAATAAATGATGTAATTTTTCTGTATATTTCATCAATCACAGGACTGGCAGGAAGTGTTTCAAAAATTTTTCTTATATAGTCATGTTCCACTGCTATTTCAAAGGAAGGTATGAAATTAAGATCATAGATCCATCCCATCTGAAGCAATTTAAGATCATCAAGGGTTTTAAGACTGCCTGATTTGACCATTGAGCCCGCCAGAAGCTCATTGCATACTTTTCCGGAAACCACAGGAGTGTCAGCAAGCCCAAGCCCTATGCTTGCAAGTCTTTTTTCCGCAGGTAATGTATAGAATTCAAGAACCACCTTCCATATATCAAGTTTATCTGCATCTCTCAGCATTCTGGTAAAAAAAATCTGATCCTCATCAAGATCCTCATCAATGTACAGCTTATTATGGTTTTCCACGGCGGCAAGGACAATATTTTTCACGGGCCTGGTCAATGGAGCAAGCAGGTTATTTTCATTTATCACCTTAACTCCCAGAAGGCCGTGGTCTTCAGATTCTGAGTCTGCAAAGGTTCCCCATCTGGCGAATTGTTCATATCTTCCAATATCATGAAATAATGCACAGACCCTTGCTGTAAAACATGCTTTATCATCCAGATGAAGCCTGTTTCCAATATCAAGAATAAGATCACATACCCGCATTGTATGGGAAATCTTAAGGTCTATATTTTTGTCAAACTCAATATCGCCTGTCCTGAAACCTGCTGCATATGCCGAATATGCTTTTTCAAGCAGCGCTGTCATTCTGGTATGCATATTTTCTTTTTTTGGCCTGAATCAGATTTAATTATCAATCAATTTAAAATAAGAGCCTGAATTTTTCTGTCAACCATGATATATGGCCCCTGCAATTTATATATGTTTTTGTTCTTTGCCCCTTGCTGCAAATAAATGAACTCCAGGGGACATTATCAGTTTCTTTACTTAAATGGAAGATTCTGTTATTGTGCCAGAATCAGAAACACAGGTTTAAAAGGAAAATCATGGATATCAAATTCTGCAGTGCCTGCGGCTCTCCTGTCAAACTGGAAATTCCATCTGACGACGATCATGTACGAGCAGTGTGTACAGGATGTGGGATTGTCCATTATCAGAATCCGAAAATTGTTGTGGGCTGCATTCCTGAACTTGATACCAGAATATTGATGTGCAGACGCAACATAGAGCCGAGAAAAGGAACCTGGACTCTTCCCGCCGGATATCTTGAAAACAATGAATCAGTACAGGAAGGCGCATTAAGGGAAACTGTGGAAGAAACAAGGGCAAAAGTCAAAATCATCGAACCCTACAGGCTTTTCAATATTGTGCGCGTAAGCCAGATTTATCTGATGTTCAGAGCGATTGTAGTTTCTGATTCCTTTGGCCCCACCAAGGAAAGCATTGAAGTTCGTTTGTTTGAAAAAAAAGAAATCCCCTGGGAGAATATTGCCTTTGAATCCATAAGACAGACCCTTGAACACTATTTCATGGACAGAAGACAGGGCAGATTCCCGTTCAGGATATTTGATCTTTAATTCTCCAATGCACCACAAATGAATAAACTTTCATGGTTCAGGGCATCAGAACAACCCTGAACCATGAAAAAAGCTAAATGATCAATAAAAATTTCACTCTTTGGGTTTGCCGAGAACATCTGCAAACATCTCGTCATTCCACAGCATTGAATCTGCAATATTCTGGCGGAACCCTATAAAATCAATTGTATCCTGACCGGTTATCTTCTTTGTGTTGAAGGCTCCGAATCCAAGGAAGGCCTCACCTGCCATATTGGCTGCCAGCCAGTGTCTGTGGTCGTTCTTCATTGTATCCCAGAAAAATTTCTTTTTCTGGCGGATACCGTCAATGGATTTGATAAGACAGCCCGGAAAAAGATTGGCAAATTTCCACACAACATTGTTGACTTCCTTGTCAAGCAGCTCGAAATCCGCATTTGCCTGGTGCTGCTTTAAAATGGCGCGTCCGTCTTTGAATTCCTGGCCTGATTTATATTCACCATAAACAATTTCACCGTCTTCAACATATTTGTCAGTAATAACAGTCGGGTTTCTCACCCATTTTCCGTCAATCTTGAGTACAGGCACAACCTTGGAAAGCATGCCCTTGGCCTTCATCTTATATGCAGACCACATTTCACAGGATACACAATTCCACATCGCGTCCTCAGCAGAAAGAAACCAGGGCAGAAAGTCTGAAGAACCGCCTGCAGGAGCAGATCCGTGTTTCGGCCCGGCCTGGCCAAAGATGGCAAGGTCTGAAGATATGGCAATATCGCATGCAAGGCCGATTTCCTGGCCGCCTGCCACTCTCATGCCATTCACGCGGCAAATAACAGGTTTTTTGCAGGCAAGAATGGAATCAACCATGTGGTTAAACAATTCCATGTACTGACCATATTCATCACATCTTTTTGAATAGAACTCCGAATATTCCTTTGTGTTGCCGCCTGTGCAGAAAGCATAAGGGCCTGTGCCGGTAAACACAACAGCTACAACACTTCTGTCCAGGGAAGCATTTTCAAATCCTGCAATAACACCCTTGACCATATCAGTGGTATAGGAATTAAACTGTTTCGGGTTGTTCAGAGTAATCCATGCCACAAACAATTTGTCCATAACATTACCATCAGGATCTGTCAGGGGTTTCTTCTCAAAAATAACACAGGGAGCTTCTGTCCCCCAATGGGGATTTCTGTGCAGGGAATGATCTTTGGATTCGTTTTCCCTTGGCATCCATTCAAGACTCATCTTAAAATCTCCTTTATCACTTATAATTTAACACTATCCGATCATACATTGCGCAGCATACGATTTATCCTATGTATCCGCCGTCCACGCCCAGAACCTGTCCTGTTATATAACTTGCATCATCAGATGCGAGGAAAACAAAGGCAGGGGCTATTTCTTCAGGTTCGGCAAACCTTCCCAGCTGAATACGGCTCTCATAAATTTTTCTGAGTTTCTCATCTGATTGAAGCTTACCTGTCATTTCAGTTTTTGTTATGCCAGGGCATATCACATTGACATTTATTCCATACCTGCCAAGCTCACGGGAGGCTGATTTTGTGAACCCGATTATGCCGGCCTTGGCAGAGGCATAGTTGATCTGTCCGATTGTGCCGAAAATACCGGCTGTTGAAATCACATTAATTATCTTGCCGTATTTTTTCTCCTTCATATACCGGCCTGCCGCCTGGGTTGTGTTGAATGCAGCCTTAAGATGAATGTCAATAATTGCATCCCAGTCTTCTTCCTTCATCTTGAGCAGCATGGAAGGCTTTGAAACCCCTGCATTATTCACAACAATATCCACAGACCCCAGTTGTTTGACGCATTCGTCAATCATGTTCTGGGCACTTTTGTAATCCGCAACATCAGCCGCCACTGCAACGCCTTTACGGCCCAGTTTCTCAATCTCAGCAACGGTCTGCTTTGCAGCAGTGTCATTTGAATGATAATTTACAAGCACATCTGCTCCCTCTTTTGCATACATCAGGGCGATTGCTCTTCCAATACCTCTGCTGCCTCCTGTAACTACAGCTTTTTTTCCTTCTAATTTCATTGTTGTCATCCTTAAAAAATATTAAAAATCAGGTACAAGCACAATCCGCTGGTCAGGTGACTTGGTGTGAGCTTCCTCAAAACTTTCGACAATTGTGCTCATGGGCCTTGTCTGAACAAAGGGTTCAAAATTTATCTTTCCGCTGGTAACCATATCCAGTACAGCCGGATAATATTCAGGAAGGCAGCCCCATGTTCCGATAAGCTCCGCATCAAAAGCCATGAGTCTTGATATTGAATATTCCACCTTGTGCGGGCCATATCCCACAACAATCATTTTGCCTGTGAAACTCAGCAGGGCAAGCCCGAGCTCCTGACCGGGTTTTGTGCCTGAAACCTCAAAAATTTTCCAGCCGGCTGAAGGAAGCCCGTTTTCCTTTTTAAATGCCTTGAATTCTCCTGAAACTTCTTTTACGGTTTTACCCATTGAATTTATTGCAAAATCAGCTCCATTTTCCAGCATTGTGTCAAGGCGTTCCTGATTAATGTCAATGGCGATCACATTGCTGGCTCCAAGAGCCTTGACTATCTGAACCATATACTGGCCCACACCGCCTACTCCGATCACTATGGCATTATCTCCCACCTGAATGTCCGCCCGTTTTGCGGCCTGAAAAGGAGTAGTTGCGGCATCTGCAACCACTGCAAGCTTTTCAAGAGGAATACTGCCGCGGTTTTTCACTTCACACAGATCAATTGAAGGAACAGGGATATGGCTTGAAAATCCGCCGTAAATTCCCATGCTGTTTCCGGGCATTTTCTGGGCAAGGCATCTGTTGCCTCTGCCTGTCTTACACAAAAGACATTTTCTGCATGGCATGACAGCAGGTATTATCACTTCCTTGCCAATCCACTGCTCGTCACCTGCCACCACGATTCCTGAAATTTCATGGCCCAATGTAAGAGGCGGTTTGTTCACAGTGGGCACACCATCATAAAAATAACCAAGATCAGTATGGCAGACACCGCAGCCTGCAACCTCCACCAGAACTTCCCCTGGTTTGAGTTCAGGAACATCAATCTGGGTTTTTTCAAGTCTGCCGGGAGTCACTTCACCGGTTTCCCTGTTTTTCCTAAAAGGGGTCACCATCTGCCAGGTCTGAATTTTATCTGGTACACCTGTCATTTTCTTCTCCTTTGATTTTTTATATTTATGATCGTTTCAGGATCAGCATAAAATCAGCATCACTCCATATACTGAGCCACAAGTTCGCAGATATCCTGTGTTCTGATATCTTCATCTCTGTCAAGTTCCTTCAAGCCGTCTTCAATCATGGTAAGACAGAACGGACATCCCACAGCCACGGTTTCCGCCTGCAGGCCTGCAATTTCCTCGGCTCTTTCAAGATTGATTCTCTTGCCGATTGTTTCCTCCATCCACATTCTTCCGCCGCCCGCACCGCAGCAAAAACTTTCGCTGCCGTGACGGCCAAGCTCTGACAGACCATTCTTTGCAATTGATTCAAGAATGAATCTTGGCTGATCATATATTGAATTATAGCGCCCAAGATAGCAGGGATCATGATATGTGAGTCTTCCTTCCAGGGATTTTTTCAGCACAATCCTGCCCTGTCGGATAAGGCTGCAGATGAAATCACTATGGTGAATCACCTCATAATTACCTCCCATCTGGGGGTATTCATGTTTGAGGGTGTTAAGGCAGTGGGGGCAGGCAGTAATAATCTTTTTAACCTTGTAATTGTTCAGGGTTTCAATATTTTCCTGGGCCATCATCTGATACATCATTTCATTGCCCACACGCCTTGCAAAATCCCCTGTGCATTTTTCCTCCACACCGAGGATGGCAAAGCTTATATTTGCTTTCTGAAGAATCCTGACAAGACTTACGGACACTTTTTTGCTGCGGTCATCAAAGGAGCCTGCACATCCCACCCACAAAAGATATTCAACATCACTGTCCTCTGCCATGGTTTTAACATTAAGGCCCTGTGCCCAGTCAGCCCTTTTATCATAACCGATTCCCCAGGGATTGCCGTTACGTTCAAGCCCCTTCAGCGCCGTGTTAAGTTCCTGCGGGTATTCGCCTGCCATCAGGGACTGGCCCTGACGCATGGCCACAATACGGGGGACATGCTCAATGGTTACAGGACATACCTGCTCACAGGCGCGGCAGGTGGTGCATGCCCATAATGTATCTTCTGCAATCACATCTCCTATCAGTTGTTTTTCACTATTGAGCTCTGCCATCTGAGCCTTGATCTGCTCTGCTTTCTCAGATTCGCTGTTCTCTTCTTGTGCAAGGGCTTTTGCAAGTTCTGCACGTCTGATTATATTATCTGCATTGTCAAGCAGTTCATGTTTGAGACTGTCATTGAATTCAAACAGGTTCAGGGGTTTGTCTGTTGTATGGGCAGGGCAGACCTCCTTGCATCTTCCGCACTCTGTGCATGTATAAAGGTCAAGCCCCTGTTTCCAGTCAAGCTGATGAATATGATTGATACCAAGTGATTCATCCTCCCATACTGACTCATCTTCAAGGTCCAGCAGCTTTGTTTTTTCATGGGGGTAATCCAGGGATTTCAAAAACACATTGGGCAGAGCCGTTATTACATGAAAATGTTTTCCAAAGGGAAGCAGATTCAAAAAAAACAACTGGGTAATGACATGAGTCCAGAACATGCATGCCATGGCAATACTGAGAGTTTTAACGCTCATCCATGAAACAAGGGTGGAAGCTGCCACACCGACAGGAGCCCAGTCAAATTCTGTTCCATATTTCGCGCTGCTGAAAAAATCCAGGTTGCCGGGATTGCCGTGAACCATTATAAGGGCATGGCGGCATCCGTCATACAAAAGATCTGAAACCATCAAAATTCCAATCAGAGCAAGCACAAGGTAGGCTTCAAAGCTATTATGCAGGCGTTCAGGCTTAAGCACAGCCCTTCTGAAAAAAGCATACAGCACCATGACAAGCACAATGGCTTCCATGATATCCTTCAGGCCTGTATAAAGATATCCTGCAAGATATTCCCCACCCAGAAAAGGAAGATGATATCCCTTTACAAATCCTTCGCCATAAATATTAAGGCTGCGGATAAGAAGAATGCAGAACCCCCAGAATATAAAGGCATGCATCAGGCCTGAAGCTCGCTCTTTTTTCCTTCCAACAAGACGCTTCTGGCCCAGGGCTATAACAATAACAGCCCTGATCCGTTCCATTATGCGGTTAAATCTGTCTGCCGGCTCAAGCGCCTTTAAAAGCAGAATCTTATAATACATTGTGCGGGCAAAAAAACCCAGCCCGGCAATGAGCAGAATTGACATGAAAAAAGGACTCATAAAAACCTCTGATTTATGCTCTTATTTTCTTGATTTCTTCACGCAGAACAGGAACCACTTCAAAAAGATCTCCTACAATACCATAGTCAGCCACATTGAATATGGGAGCTTCAGGGTCTTTGTTGACTGCCAGTATCACCTTGGAACCGTTCATTCCTGCAAGATGCTGGATTGCACCTGAGATACCCATTGCGATATAAAGGTTCGGCGCAACAATCTTGCCTGTCTGCCCGACCTGCTTGTTATGGGCCATAAGCCCATTGTCAACCATGGCGCGCGAAGAACCAAACCCAGCGCCAAGGTCATCTGCAAGTGCCCTGACAAGGTCTATGCCAGACTGATCCTTTGCGCCCCTGCCAACTGAAACCACAATATCGGCATCAGCCAGGTCTATCTCACCGCTGGCATCTGAAATTATCTCCCTGATCACGGCTTTAAGGTCTGCAGGAGGAATGGACAAACTTACCGCGTTCTCAGTGCCTTTAACATCCTGTGAAGCTTCAAAAGCACCTGCCCTTACAACAGCAACAAGAATACCGGCATTGATTTTTATGCGCTGTGTTACCTTGCCCGCAATGGCCGGCCGGATAACTTCAACCTTGTCATTGTCCAGGTTTACATCAATTATTTCCGATGCACATGCAGCTGAAAGTTTTGCTGCAACCCTGGGGGCAAGGGTTTTACCTGATTCGGAAAACCCAAACCATACCTGGTCAGCATTGAACTGGTTTGCAGCATCAACCACGCAGGCTGCATAGGGAGAGGCTGAAAAAAGTTCAAGGGAGCTGTCATCTGCGATATACTGAACATCTGACCCTGCTGCGGCAAGCTCAGGCACAAGGGCTGCAATATTGCTGCCAATGGCTGCCACAGCTGTCTGGGCTCCCAGTTCCTTTGCCTTGGATAATAATTGGGCTGTACTGCTTTTAAGTTCACCCTGTTTAATATCTGCAACTACAAGTATCTTAGCCATAATAAAAATTTCCCCTACTATATGAATTCGTTATAAAACCTTTGCTTCATTGGCCAGAAGTTCAACAACACGAGCCGTGATTTCAGCAGCATCACCTTCAAATTTCTGTCCTGCCTTGCGGGTTTCCGAAGCCATAAATTCAACAATTTCCGCTCTTTGGCCTCCTTCGGAAACTTCTTCAAAGGATGTTCCAAGGCCTGCCAGGTCCATCACCTGAATCTTTTTTTTCTTTGCCATCATTATTCCGCGCATTGCAGGCAGGCGGGGTTCATTTATACTGTCACTCACCGTGATAACCGCTGGAAGAGCAATTTCAATAATTTCGGTTCCTGCATCTCCAAGCCTTTCAACTTTTATGTTCTGATCATCAATAACATCAATTTTCACAACATTGCTTACACATGGGATATCAAGGAACTGGGCAAGCAGAATGGCTGTCTGACCGTTATCTGTGTCCTGTGCCTGTTTGCCGCTGATTACAAGATCATAGTTCCCCTTTTCATATACTTTCTGCAGAACCCTTGCAAAAATAAAGGAATCAGCATTTTCAAGGGCAGGGTCGTCAATCTGGATTGCATTTTCAATACCCATTGCAAAACCTTTGCGTATAACCTTGGTGTTGTCCTCTCCACTTCCTATGCTTACAAGTGTTGTCTGGGCATTATGGCTTTCCTTGAGCTGTACGCAGGCTTCTGCTGCATTTTCATCCCAGGCATTCATGACATATTGAAGCCCGTTTTCAACAACAGCCCCGTTTTCAACATTGATGTTGAGTTCAACATCAACAACTTTTTTTATGGTTGTGAGAATTTTCAATTTTTCCTCCTCGTTATTGGGTTCGGTCGCTTTTCAATCTTTTAATTTTTTTATCAGGAACCAGCTTTTTTTATGCGGTTTTCTCCGCATACAACAATCAGTTCTGATTCTCCAAAGGCGCATGCAAGGGTCATGTTGAGGCTTCTGCCCATGTTGGCGGCAAGCGCTGTGGGCCTTGATTTGCTTATCATGACAGGCAGATGTGCCCTGGCAGCCTTTTGTACAAGTTCATAGCTGATTCTTGAAGACATGACAAGCACCCTTGCCATTTCCAGTTTCCTTGTCATAAAAGCCTTTCCCACTGCTTTATCAAGGGCGTTATGCCTGCCCACATCTTCGGCAAAACAAATCACGTCCAGGTTATTGTCAAGGATAAGTGCTGCATGGGACCCGCGTGTTACAGGATAATATTTCTGCTTTTTTGAAAGAAGTTTTGCACATTCAAAGATATTGGTAACTTCCATTTCAAATGCGTCATCTGCAGGTTCAAGCATCTGATAAAGGTCCTTTATCATTTCCTTGCCGCATATTCCACAGCTTGTCTGGCTCACAAAACCTCTGCGCTCCAGAATGTCCTTTATCTTTTCCCTGCGTTCAGGCCTAAGGCGTATATCAATCACATTGGGGTCAAGGTCCCGGCAATAGCCTATGGATGTAAAATCTTCAGGGCAATCTGCAATCCCTTCCCCAAGACAGAAACCCGCGCCATGAAATACCTCATCTCCCGGAGTTCTCATCACAACAGAATAAGGTTTGTCGTCAATGCGGATCAAAAGCGGCTCTTCTCCAATGAGCTCAAGGGAAATGGCAGAACCTGCACTGCCTTTTGCACAGCCTGAGTCAGTACACCTTAAAGCTTGAAATATTTCGGTATTCTTTGCCTTTTCCACGCTATATCTATGTCCTGGCTTTCTTTACAATATTTCTTTTGTCCTCTGCCACCGGAGGCGGAACCGGGCTGCCGCAGATTTCAGTCACTGCACTGAAACGGGGAGGGCATGCCTTAAAACATGTGCCGCATTTGATACATATATCCTGATCAATTACATGTATTGTGTTTTTAGCTCCGTCAATGGCATCCACAGGGCATTTTCGCGCGCAGATCATACAGGCCCGGCATTTATCAGGATCAATATAATAAGAAACAACCTCATTGAACAATTTTTCAATTTCCCCGGTTGTATAAAGATCGTCATATGCCTTTGCATCATCAAGATGAAGCCCGAGTTTTTCTTTTTTAACAAGCTTGATATATGGAATCAGTTTTCTTACATGGGCAAGTTTATGTTTCAGTTCCTCCTGATCAAGGCCCTCGCTTTTGCCCAGCGGCCCAAGTTCCTTTATCCTGTCGGTAAATTCATTGGTTATCTGAGCCATTAAAATGCCGTCAGCTCCTGACATGAAATCAATTCTGAGGCGTTCAGGGTTAAGGCCGATATACTCCATTATTTTCTGACACAAACGCACGGTATTCAGGGCGTCAAAATTTCCATGGGTAACATAGTTACATTCTCCGAGTTTGCAGCCGCCCACAAACACCCCGTCCTGTCCGTTATAAAAGGCCCTTAAAATAAACTCCAGGTCAACCCGGCCTGAACACATTACTCTTATAAGCCTTATATCACTTGCATATTGCAGTCTGGAAACTCCAGCCAGGTCAGCAGCACCGTATGCTCACCAATGGCAGACAAACCCCAGTATTCTGGGGCTGAATTCAAATCCTTCACTCATTTATCATGACCTCCTTTGCTGCATCAATCTGGCTTAAAAGAGCCTCATCAGTAAAATGTTTCAGATAAATCGCACCTGTGGGGCATTTGGCATTGCACAGGCCGTCTCCTTTACACAATACAGGGTTTACCTTTGCCTTCTCACCCTGCTTTGTTTTAACAAATTCTATGGCTCCGTACTTGCATGCCTCCATACAGGCTTTACATGCTATGCATTTTTTCTCATCAACCCCACATACAGAGCCAGAAGCAACGACCGTGTCGTTTGATAAAAGGGTTAATACCCTGCCGGCAGCTCCATATGCCTGGTTTATCACTTCAGGTATATGTTTCGGATAATGGGCAGTGCCGCACAGAAAAACTCCGTCCGATGCAAATTCAACCGGCCTGAGCTTGACATGGGCTTCCTTGAAAAATTCGTCAGGGCTTAAGGTCACCTTGAAAAGCCCTGCTGTTTCTTTGGTGGATTCTGCCGGTATTACTGCTGCAGCCAGGGACAATATATCTGCATCCAGTTCAAGGCGCTGTCCCAGAACAGGATCAGCCACTGTAACCCTTAAAACTGATTTCCCCCCTTCTTCCACAGCCTCAACAACAGGGCTGTCAGACGGCTCGTACCTGATGAATTTAACATCAAGTTCAGATGCCTGCCTGTATGCGTCTTCCCGCAATCCATAGGTTCTCATATCCCTGAACAGGATATATATCTGCATTTCAGGATTCAATTGCTTGAGTTCAAGTGCATTTTTAACGGCATGGCTGCAACAGACCCTGCTGCAATAATTCCTGTCCTCGTTTCTGGAACCCACACACTGGATCATGACAAGAGTTTCGGCATTTATGACAGTTTCGTTTTTACGGGCAATTTCCTCACCCAATTCCATGTGGGTGAAAACATTTTCATTTTCTCCGTAAAGATATTCCTTTGGGCTGTATTCCTCAGCTCCTGTGGCAATTACCGAAGCTCCATGACTGATCTGCCTTGTATTTCCCCTAGATTCCACTGTTGTCACAAAACTTCCCACATATCCCGAAACCTGTTTTATATGAGCTTCATGTATGACATGGACAAGGGGATTTGCATAAATCCTGGTGATCAGGTCATCAAGATAGGCTTGCACATCCATGCCTTCAAGAGTTGTGTGAAGCCTGCGCGCCATACCGCCAAGTTCCTTTGCCTTGTCAATTATATAAACTTCATGGCCCTGGTCTGCAATTGAAAGAGCACAGGTCATTCCTGCAACACCGCCGCCAACCACAAGGGCTGTCCTGTTGACAGGCAGGTCAAATTCCTGGAGCGGTTCAAGGTGACAGGAGCGTGCCACAGACATTCTCACAATATCCTTTGCCTTCTGGGTCGCTTCATCCTTCTGCATGGAATGCACCCATGAACAGTGTTCACGTATATTGGCCATTTCACAATAATACTGATTCAGCCCGGCTTCCCTTAAGGTGTCACGGAATAAAGGCTCAAGAGTTCTGGGAGAACAGGCTGCAATCACCACTCTGTTAAGGCCTTTTTCCTTTGCAAGTTCGGTTATTTCCTGGGCGGAATTGGTGGCGCATGAAAATAATTGTTCTGTGGCATATACAACATTGGGCAAACCTGAAGCATATTCAACCACTGAGGGCACATTTACCACACTTGAAATATTGGCACCGCAATGACAGACAAAAACACCCACCCTGGGCTCTTCATCTGACACATCTCTTTCTTCCGGATATTTTCTTTCAATGGCAAGTTTTCCCCTTCTGTAGTCAAGGATCTGGCCGCATTGAGAACCTGCTCCGCTTGCCGTGAATACAGATTCAGGAATATCAGTGGGACCCTGGAAAGCTCCGCTGACAAAAATACCGGGGCGTGAGGTTGCAATGGGATTGGACGGGTCACAAAGGCAAAACCCCTGCGGAGTGAGCTCAATGCCGAACTTTCCGGCAATATCCCTGTTATCAGCAGGCGGATTAAGCCCCACCGACAATACAACCATATCAAATTCCCTTTCCTTTACCCCTTCATCGACACTGGCATATCTTACGATGACATTGCCTGTTTCAGGCACTTCTCCTGCAATTGAAGCATAACTTCTTATGAATTCAACGCCCTCAAGATTTTCAGCTCTTTGAAAATAACGTTCAAAATCCTTGCCAAATGCTCTTATGTCATTATGGAATATGGTGCACCTGGCCTGTGCATCATGATCCTTTGTAAGAATGACCTGTTTCTGGGTATATGTGCAGCATACTCCTGAACAATAGCTGTTATCGCCCTCTGTGACCCTTCTTGAGCCTATGCATTGTATCCATGCAATATTTTTCGGGTGTTTTTTATCTGAAATTCTCAGAACATGGCCTTCAAACGGGCCCGTGGAAGACAAGAGCCTTTCATAATCCATGCTGGTGACAACATTTGCAATCCTTGTATACCCGTATTCATCCCTGACTGAAGGATCAAAGGGCTCAATGCCCGGAGACAATATCACAGCTCCCACATTGACATCAAATTCCTGCGGGGTCTGGGTAAAATCAATGGCCCCTGTCTTACAGACTCCGCGGCATATATCACATTTTTTTTCCTTCAGGAAAAGACAGGTTTCATCAATATATGCCACCAGAGGAATTGCCTGGGAAAAATACACATGCACGGCTTTATTGTCTGATATTCCCTGGTTGAATTTATCAGGATACTGGACAGGGCAGTATGTCACACAGGTGGTGCATCCCGTGCATTTATCCTCGATAATGTATCTTGGCTTTTTTTTCAGGGTAATTGTAAAATTGCCTTTTTCCCCTTTCACTCGCTCAACTTCTGTAAATGTCAGAACCTCTATGTTTGGATGCCGGCCGACCTCGACCAGTTTGGGTGAAAGAATTCACATGGAACAGTCATTTGTGGGAAATGTCTTATCAAGCTGGGCCATATGGCCGCCTATGCTTGCCCCCTTTTCTATCAGATAAACCTTGAAACCGGCAGTGGCAAGGTCAAGGGATGCCTGAATACCGCTGACACCGCCTCCGACCACCATTATATCCGCAAATTCACCGGGTTTGCAGCTTCCGGCGAACTGTTCCATTATCTGTTCCGGCAATACCTGGTTTTCCACTTTTTCAGATCTCCTCATCAATATTTTATCAGCCCTGTGCATAAAAAGGCTGGGTTCAACTTTACGGGTCTAAATCACTTCCTGAACAATTTCAGTGATATCTTTTATTTCCAGTATATCATCATATTCAAGGTTAAGGCGGCTTTCCTCAAAATTTGTTATGCAATAAGGGCAGGCCGTTGCAAGCACCTGTGACCCTGTTCTGTGCGCCTGTTTCAGGCGCAGGTCTGAAAATCTTTCTTCCTTGGGGGTATCCATCCAGATTCTGCCCCCTCCTCCTCCGCAGCAAAGGCTGTTCCTGCCGGAATCCGCCATCTCAACCAGTTCAAGACCGGGAATACTTTTTAAAACCATGCGCGGCTCATCATATATATTATTGTGCCGCCCAAGATAGCATGGATCATGATAGGTAACTTTTTTCTCATACTTTCCTGTAATTTCAAGCCTTCCTTCGTTAATCAGATCCAGCATAAACTGCGACATGTGAACAATCTCAAAATTAACCATGAATTCAGGATACTCATTTTTAAAAGTATGATAGCAGTGCGGAGAAGACACTATGATTTTTTTTACGCCTTTTTCAATAAAGGTTTTTATGTTTTCTTTTGCAAGGTTCCTGAAAACCTGTTCGCTTCCGATTTTTCTTATGCTCTCACCGCAGCAGTTTTCCTTGTCACCCAGAATTCCGAAATTCACGCCTGCCTTGTTCAGAATTAAGGCTGTTGCCCTGGCAACATTTTTCATCCTTGGGTCATAGCTTAAATAACAGCCCACAAAATACAAGACTTCCATTTCCTCGGAAAACAGGCTCACACCCTGATCCTTTGCCCATTCTCCTCTAGTTTTTCTTTCTCCCTGCAAAGGGTTTCCTTCGGAGATCAGGCTTGCCCTCGCAGTACGCGCAGACTTTACAGAGGCTGGAAACACTTCATATTCCGAAGCTACCCTGCGCAGGGCAACGCTTATGTCAATCTGTTTTACTCCCCTGGGACATTGTGAAGGGCAGTTTCCGCATGTGGTGCATCGCCAGATATCTTCGCCCTCTATTTCAGTAAGGCCAAAGGCTGCTTCACGGATCAGCCTGCGCATGCTGAAATCCCTTACCCGGTTCCACGGGCAGACCGTATCGCATAATCCGCATTGAAAGCATAATTTAAAGATTTCTCCACCAGCTTGTTTTATTTCATCAATAACTTCGATAAAGGGGGCTATAGTTTCCACTGTCTTTATTATCCTTATTTTTCCCCTTTGGCTTTATTCCTTTTTTGACAGCCGGGCCAGGGTTTGGGTTAGTTTGTCCAGACCGAATTTAGCAGCCAGTACTTCAAGTCCGGCTTCCAGGTCGGAGGGCTCAGGTATTTCCTGCTGATCTTCAATAACTTCTTCCCTTTCTTCAACCTGAAGCGCATCAACAAGACACCATTTCACACACAAAGGCTCGTCTTCGCCTTCACACATGTCGCATTTAAGAGGCAGGCCTGAATCAGGTTCCTTGAATTCCTCCCTGGAAGGGCATGATGCACGGCAGAACGAACATTCATCATATTGTTTTCCGTCAATTGTGTAACTGTCCCTGCCTGCGCATTCCGCAACAGTATAATCACCTGCATAAACAGGCACATAAATATCACGCATGGGATCTCTCACGACCCTTATGCGTGATCTTGCCGGGTTGTTGCTGGAATACTTGGGTTCGGCATGGAAGGCGGAACATATCACTTCACAGGCCCTGCAGCCATTACATTTATCAACATCAATCTTAATTGTTTTAATGATTCTTGTTTTTCTGTCACCACTCAAGGTTCATGCCCTCCGGTCTTAAGTTGTCTGTGTTGTATCTGAAGCATCTTTCCCTGGCTGCACCTGATCTTCTGAAAGGATACCTCTTTTAAGAAAATCTTCGGCAACATATTCCAGCCCCATTTCCTCCAGGGTTTCCCTGGTGGGAATTCCCTGATCATTCCAGCCTTTCAGCTTATAATATGCATCAAGAAGTTTCTCTTCCAGTTCAGGGAACCTTTTTTTCCAATGATCTTCAGGCGGCTTTTCATCTTTGCGCCTCATACCGCGCCTGATATTGACGGCTCTTACAAGAGTTCTGTACCTTTTGGCGGCCTCAGTCAATTTTTCCTCGTCCATTTCAATGCCTGCGCCGGCAGAGATGAATTTCGGGTAATTATGAATATGATAGGGCGGCTTCAGGGGAAATGAAGACAGACCTGCACACTGGCCCAGCGCATCATCTATATAATGCATTCTTTCCTGCCAGTCCACAATATCGCAGGTCATTTCAACGGTGGGATAATAGGGAATGGAATTTTCACCCCTGAGTTCCCAGTCAAGAAAATACTGTTTGAATTTTTCATGGGGAACCTGAATCCAGTCCTTTACAAATTCCTCTCTCTGCTCCCTTGTGGGGAAAGGAGCCTGGGGAAATTGCCCTTCAATCTGTGTAATATTAATTTTTTCACCTGTGCAGTACATGAGAAAATAGATGGGATTGAGCATGGATAATTTCAGGGGAAGCTGCTCATGTTTCTTGATATTATTGTGGGCATACGCTTCTGCGCCATTACCTATTTCCTTTGCAGCCCAGTATGTTCCGTTCGCAAGAACATCGCCTATCCCCTCTCTTCTCACTATCCTGTCAAGCAGCCAGTAAAACCGCCCCTCATTATCCTTTGGCATGCCTTCAAAATCACTGTCCTTTAAAATGCCGTTTTCAAGAAGCTCCAGTGCAAATGCCATTACCTGGGGCGCTGAGAATCCGTCTACCCCGTACTCTGTGGCGCGCTGGGCAATTTTCAGGCCAAAATCAAGATCAGAATATGCACCCATTGTATAGGTAAGCTTTGTAAAACATTTCATCATATAAGTGGGCATGCCCGGCAAAGAAAGAGTGGCTCCGCATTTCATGGGGCAGTTAAAGCAGGAAATCAGCCTGGTACGCGCACTTTCCAGGGTTTCTTTCCATTCCTTCTCAATCTCCTCGTTCCAGAATCCTTTTCTTCTTGTGCGCGAATTTCCCCACATGAAATTTTCAGTGTGCCATTTTTCATCATGGACCTTCATTTCCTGGGGAGAGCCAAGACCTGCAAGTATGGGCATAACTCCCGGAATTGGATGATCTTCCCTGAACTTAATATATTCCAGAACCTCATTGCAAAGCCCCATGAATTCCTCCGGCCTTGCAATATGAATATCCTTTGTTCCGCGGACAACAATGGCTTTCACACCCTTGTCGCCCATTACAGCACCTATGCCTCCGCGGCTGGCGCTTGACCTGCCCTGTTCAATGGAGGCATAATAAACCCTGTTTTCCCCTGCAAGTCCTATCGCGGCGACCTGAGCCCTTGGTTCATTCAGTTCCTGTTTTATGAGCTCTGCTGTTTCAATTGCACCTTTTCCTGCAAGATGGGAGGCATCTCTTATTTCAACCTTGTCATTGTTTATCCAAATATAAACAAGATCAGGGGATTTTCCGCTGAGTATGATTTTGTCATACCCTGCATATTTCAGTTCAGGAGCCCAGAATCCCCCCATCATGGAAAAGGCCATGAGGCGCGTCTGGGGTGAAATGGTTGAAACAATGGTACGGTTACATCCGGTTGCAGGAGTGCCGCATAAAAGACCTGCCCCGAAAATCAGAAGATTATCAGGAGAAAAAGGCTCAACTTCGGGCGGAACCCTGTCCCAAAGTATTTTTGCATTTGTTCCAAGCCCGCCGAGATACAACTCAGTATCCCGCGGGTCAGTTGCAATTTTTTCAATGTTTCCCCGGGTCAAATCAATCTCAAGATTAAACCCTGTTTCAGCATACCTCATATTTTTCCCCTTCCATATTATCCACAGTCCCCAAAATTATTGCCGTTTGAATGCAAAATCCAATAACACAGGACAAAAACAGGCTCTTATTCAGCCCGTAAAAGCAAAAAAACAATAATCCAGTCTACAATATAAGCTATATATAAGCTATAAAATAACTATGTGTCAAGAATAATCAGAAATCAGCATTTTACCACTTTAACTTTTTTGCCTATCCATTCGGGCGGCAGATAAATCCTTCCGCTGTTGCCGCTGGAATTCACTGTTTTCTCGATCATCTCATCACCATATATTTCAAATTTGACTTTTTTACGGACATACTCCCTGTCACTGGAGCTATTTTCCCTTATATTTTCTGCCATTCAATTCAACTCCTGTTTAGTGTACAGCCCGTTAAAGCCGACAGCTGTAATCAAGATTATTAATAGCTATATTACAGCTATACTGTCAAGGGTATATTTTATTTTTTTAGTGGAACCTGTCATCTAAACAGACAGGGACACATGCCCTTTGAATCCGGCAAAGGAAAAAAATCAGGATAGTTAACTCAAAATAACATTATCTTATTAGTTGATAGGTCAACTTTAATCTTTCATTAAACAATTCGGGCACCTCTTTGATAAAACCGCGGACATGGCTGGTTGACCCCATTGATTGAATAAATTTACCCTTTCAGACCAAACCTGTTTTTACCGCCATATTCAAACCCTTATATTTGATAAATTGTTTTTCTTATCAAAGTAAGGTTGACATATCAACTATATAATAGCTGTTTTTATATCATGATGCCAATTTTTCCCTTGACAGGGTTTCTTTCTTTTAAATATAGTAAGTTAGTATAGCTGATTTATAGTTACATTGTAACACTATTTTAACGATATCATCGTGACGAAAGGGGGTGGATATTTAAGATTCAGATTTGTACAACAAAAATCCCAGGTTAATTTTTGGCTCCACAACAAACTTTTTTAGGAGGTCAACAAAATGAAGAGGATTACCTTTCTGACTTTTTTGTTTTTTTGTTTCAGCATCTTATTCAGTTTTTCCGCAACAGCAAAAACCCAGCTCACCTATGCAAATTTTTTCCCACCCACCCATGGACAGAGTAAACTTGCAGAAAGCTGGTGCAAGGAAGTGGAAAAGAGAACCAACGGCGAAATCACCATTAAATATTATCCATCAAGTACTCTTTTGAACCCTGCCACAATGTATGACGGAGTTGTAAACGGAATTGCCGATATCGGTTTTACTGTTCTTGCATACAGCAGGGGACGCTTTGCTGTGGCCGCTGCCATTGATCTTCCAATGGGATATACAAGCGGCGTACAGGCAACAAAGGTTGCAAACGCAGTTTACAACAAATTTCATCCAAAAGAGTTTAAAGATACACAGATAATGTATCTTCACGCCCATGGCCCGGGTGTCCTCCATACTGTAAGCAAGCAGATCAATACACTTGCAGATATCAAGGGGCTTAAAATCCGCGGCACAGGAACAAGCGGACTTATTGTAAATGCACTGGGCGGCAGCGCAGTCGGAAAAAGCATGAGAGAAGCCTATACAATGCTCCAGAAAGGCGTTGTTGACGGTTCTTTACAGCCATTTGAATCTGACAAGGGATGGAAACTTGGCGAAGTTGTACATTATGCCGTAAAAGCTCCTGCAATTGCCTATACTACCACATTTGCCGTTTTCATGAACAAAGACAAATGGAACAGCCTGACTCCTGCACAGCAGAAAATCATCAGGGAAATAAATGCTGAGTGGGCCGTAAAACATGGCCAGGTATGGGACAGTGATGATGCAGCAGGAATTGAATTCTTCAAATCAAAAGGCGGAAAAATCACAACCCTTTCAGCCAGTGAAAATGCAAAATGGGAAAAAGCAGTTGCCCCTGTGATTGATGCATATATCAAAAAGGTAAAAGCAAAAGGCATTGATGGAAAAGCTGTTGTGGATTTCATCAAAGCAAATATGTAATTGACCAGATTAATTGACAGATAACCGGTTTTAGATAATTAAAGCCGGTTATCTTTTTAACCTTAAAAATACATAAGTTAAACAGGATGTTTTATGAGCAGTATCTTTAAAATACTGGACAAATTCTCCAATTTTCTCAAATATGTGGGTGAATTTTCCCTGACCTGCATGATGATGTTGACGGTCGTGGATGTTATAGGCCGTTTTTTCAAGCATCCCATATTCGGATCAGTGGAACTGGTAGGGTTTCTGGCTGTAATCATCGTTGCATCGGCCCTTCCCTATACATATAAAATGGACGGGCATGTGGGAGTGGAAATCCTGGTACGGCTGCTGCCTGAACGAAAACAGATAATAATTGATATTTTTACAAGATTCCTGAGCCTTATACTTTTTTGCATCATAACCTGGCAGATGTTTGTGTATGCACAGGATCTTAAAATGTCAGGCGAAGTTTCCATGAACATGGAGATTCCGCTCTATTATATTGTATATATTCTTGCTTTCGGCCTGCTGGCTTTCTCCATTACCATTGTTGAGATGATTATCAAAAATTTTAAGCAATTGAATGAGTTGAAAACAAAATGAACCCTACACTAATTGGTTTAATCGGTATCGGTATAATGATTTTAATGTTTCTGACAAGGATGCCGGTTGCCTTTGTAATGGCAACAGTTGGATTTGTCGGATTCAGCACTGTCATCAATCATAATGCAGGGCTTGCTCTGCTGTCCAGAAATGTTTACGAAATATTCGGGTCCTATGATTTAACCACCATCCCTTTGTTTATCCTGATGGGTCAGCTTGGATTCAATTCAGGAATCAGCAGACGCCTTTATGATGTAGGATATAAATTTTTAGGAAACACCAGAGGCGGCCTTGCCATGGCAACTGTCTCAGCCTGTACAGCCTTCGGGGCTGTATGCGGATCAAGCCCTGCAACTGCAGCAACAATGGCAACGGTTGGCCTTCCTGAAATGAAACGCTATAATTATGATGATGAGCTTGCCACAGGATCAGTTGCTTCCGGAGGAGGCCTTGGCATGATAATGCCTCCCAGTGTTGTTCTCATCATATATGGCATTTTAACTGAACAATCAATCGGTGCTCTTTTTGTGGCAGGGATCTTTCCTGCCATACTGGTGACCATATTGTTCATTATATCCATATATATCCGCTGTACACTCAACCCAGCCCAGGGTCCCAGGGGAGAAAAATTTTCCTGGAAGGAAAAATTCAAGGCGCTTTTAGGACTTGGTGAAACCCTTGCAGTATTTATCCTTGTAATCGGGGGAATTTTCATCGGGCTTTTCACTCCAACTGAAGCAGCAGCAGTGGGTGCATTTGGTGTTCTTCTGATTGCAATTGTACGCCGTCAGATCACATGGGCACAATTTATCAAATCCCTGAAAGAAACCCTTAGAACTTCATGCATGGTAATGATGCTGATAGCAGGTGCAGTCATCTTTGGCAAATTTCTGGCTGTAACCCGCATTCCCTTTGAAATAGCAGGCTGGGTCTCAAACCTTCACATGGCCCCTTTCATGGTCATGGCCATAATAATAATGATATATTTTTTCGGCGGCTGTTTCATGGATGCACTGGCATTTGTCACCCTGACCGTTCCGATTTTCTATCCCGTTGTCATGCAGCTTGGATATGATCCGATCTGGTTCGGAATTATCATTGTGATGGTTACGGAAATGGGGGTTATAACGCCTCCTGTCGGTATCAATGTTTATGTTGTATATGGTGTTGCCAAAAACGTGCTTGAAGAAGAAATACCCCTGGAAAAAATTTTCAAGGGTATTTTTCCATTTCTCATCGGGGTTATCATCGGAGTTATCATTTTGATTATTTTCCCGAAAATCATCCTGTTTTTACCCAACCTCATGTATTAAACCTGAAAAATTCATAAAAACCTTCCCCTGCTGTCTGCGTTTAACATCAGTAGAGGAAGGTTTTTATGAAGATTTTTATAGTAGCTCCAAATTTTTACTTGCAATATCCCTGTGTTTGCTATAATTGATATTCATTAAAATATGCTTTGGATATATTAATTATTAAAATCAACATTTGACAAAAGGATCGAATCAATGCGAGAAAACAGACAATTCATTAATGACAAAGGATTTACCCTTATCGAAATTGCCATTGTTCTGGTTATAATAGGCCTGATCATAGGGGCGGTTGTAAAAGGAAAAGACCTGATCCAGTCAGGTAAACAAAAAAAATTCTACACAACATTCTTAAAAACCTGGGAACTTGCAGTAGTAAATTATTACGATCGTACCGGCTATCTGCTGGGAGACGGTAGGGCAAACGGAGGTACAGCAGCTTCAACAGATGGAAGATTCGATAACATAAGCGGGGCCAATTTCGGATCTGCAAATGGTGTTAATGCAAAATTACAGGCAGTTGGCCTGACCGTTCCCACAAGTAATACAGCCAACAGCGGTCAGTTCAATTTCAAGGGTCAATACAGTGGAAACCGGACCATCACTCTTTATCTGTACTATCTTTACAGCCATACCCAGAGACGCCGCAACAACGCCCTTTATCTACGCAACATACCGACTGATCTTGCAATAGCACTGGATAAAATGGTTGATGGGCAGGTTGATGCAAGGGCCGGTACATTCAGGCGATATGCGGACAATGCTTCCCCAAATAATGGAACATGGCCTGACGCCTCCGTGACAGCTGTTGTCAACGCCCAGTATATTATTGATGTGCCATAAACGGCGGGTTTGCCAAAGGACATCAGGTTGAAACAATGTATAATAACAGGCCTGCTGGCTTTATGCTTTTTTGCAACCTCCAGGTTTTTCATGATTTCCTATACCGGATATCATATTCCCCTTGAAAAACTGTCATTGCTGAGGAATCAGGAAATGCAGGCTAAAAGGCTGATAAAAGAATTTGAGCGGAAAAAACTTGTTCTTGATAAAATTTCCCGTTTCCTTGCCCAGGCTGACAGATCAGGGCTGAAACCGGAACAATGGGACAGGTTCCCGGTCAACATAAAAGACAGGCCTGTTTCCTTATCCGACCTCGCATCCATACTCGCACAGACATCAAATAACGAAAATTATATTTACCTGCCTGAATCATTGAGCATAAAGCACGCTGAACACAAACGCGGTATGAATTCGAACAATATGATTCCTGACACATCATCCGACGGCCCGGCCCCGGCCGGACAAACTCTCATATTGAGTCTGGATGGATGTTTTCTTGTAAGAAACAGGAGGCCGGATGGTTAAAAGATATGCCATAGAACTTGATGGCCATATATATAACCTGTCCGGTCAGAACCTTGCAGAGAAAAACAGGCTTCAGGATATACAGGGCTGCCGCCTGCTTGTCACTGATTTCGAAAATTCAATATCCCGGGTGATGCAGGTTGCATCAGATATAAAATATGCACAGGCAATGGTTGCAAGAACATTGCAGAACGAGGGCGAATTTGATGAACCGGTTTCTGTTATAACCCACTGGAAAAAAAAACGCGGTAAAAAAAATTCTGAAATCTTTTTTACCGCCCTGCCAACCAGAATTTACCTGCAATACCTGGACAGGATAGAAGGACATGATGATATTGTTTTCATGACCGGTATATTCGCCGTTCTTGGCAACCTGATCCAAAAAATAGCTCCTGAAGATCCTGTTGCCGTTGTTTTCAGACACGAAAGATTTGCCGACCTTGTAATCGGCAAAAAAAATCAGTTCTTTTTTGCCACACAATGTGTTGCCTTTGATACACAAAATAAACAGATTGATACTCTGTGGGAAACCATTTCAAGGGAAATTGAAAATGCAGTCCGGGAAAACTCCATCAACCTGAAGCAGTTGGTCTGCCTGAACTGGATTGACACTGCAAATGATATTCCTGAAACAAGTTTTCCCGAAATTACCAGATATGTCTTTGAATCCGAGCCCATAACCCATGAAGGAAATATCTTCCATGTTTCATTTACCCGTGCAGTGAAGCTGTTTCCGGTATTCAAGGCAATTACTCATGAAAAAGGCAGACTGATTTACTGTGCAGAAAAAATATCCCCTTTCATCATAACATTCCTGATTGCAGCAACTATAATGTTTTCCTTCGGAGCCTTCAGCCTGCGCTCCAAAACAAAAAGCCTTGAAAAAAATATAGTTTCCATTGAAAAGCGGATGCAGATCCTTAACCGCTCGGTTTCATTTCAGATAAAAGACAATAATCCGCTTCCGACCCTTGAATTCATTGATTCGATTTTTTCCAGCAGCAATTTGCCTTCATATAAAGATATTGTCAACGACATTTCAATGGGAACTTCTCCTGCATTCACCATGGAGCAGCTACAGGCACGATACCTGGACAGGCAGGTAAAAATCAGTCTTAAGGGAGTTATCCATGCAGATTTTGACAAAGCGTACAAGGGGTATCAAAATCTTTTATCCAGTCTTTTAACAAACGGATACGAAATTGAGCATAATATATTCATGACACAAATCCATTCATCTAGGTTCGAGCTTGAATTATTGTGGAGGATCAGATGAAATCAAAATACAGAGGGCTGATCTGTGTGGTATTGTTCTCTTTATCAACTGCCGCCTGCTTCTGTTACGGTATCTATCTTGCGAACCATACAAAAAGCAGTGCCCATATGATCAAAGTCCTATCAGTTCCCCGGCTGAAAATTCCCGACAGGGCCATCATTGATTATATAGAATTTCTAACACCAGTGCTGCCAAGGCTTGGCAGATTATGCAAAGGCAGTTCAACGGTTGACCTGAAACTTTTCAGACCGGCAGTTACCCGTTATAAAACAAAAAAGCCCGGTAAGACGGAAATATCACAATCCAGATCACCAAACCTCCGTAAGCCTGAAAGCCAGGCCACATTCCCATATAAATTAACCTTGAGTTTTGATTCAGCAAAAAATAATTTTTGTGTCATTGACAAAAAATTATATAAGGAACAACAAACCCTGCCAGACGGAGGGAAAATTTTAAAAATAGAAAAACACAGAGTGTTAATTTTAAAGCATAATCAAAGGGAATGGATTTATCCTTGAAATTCTCAGGTAAAAAAGGAAGATATATGAAATACTCAAGGCCGATCCTTGTCATGATGCTGACAGGTGTATTCATATTAACGGGATGCTTTCATAATACTGCCACTGCTCCTCCGGAAAAGAAAGAACTTTCCATGATTTCAGAAATCAGGACTGACTCGGACTCTCTTGAAGCAAAGCATATCAGGGAAACCAGGCTTTTTGAAAAACGAAAAAAAAAGAACCTGGATATTCAGCCTGTTTTTCCGAAATATAATCCCCTTGAAGATCATAAAATTTCCTTTTCCATGATTGATGAAAAACTTGAAACAATACTCTATGCCCTTGCCGACACTGTTGGAATGAACCTTATGCTCGACGGAGAAATTGCATCCTCCGGCAAAAGAGTGACTCTTAGTTTTCAGGATGCTTCTGCAAAAAAAGTTCTGCAGAAACTGTCTGAACAATTTGATTTTGACTACCAGATTGATGGAAATATCATAAGAATCAAGCCCTGGGCTGAGCGTTTCTTTACATTGAATTTTCTGGATTCCAATGTGGCAATGGGTTTTGATGTCGGAGGGGATGTCCTTGGAGGAGGCAGTGGAGAGCAGGCTGCATCAGGCCTGTCGGGAAGTGTCACCATAAGCGGCAAAGGCGCTGAAAAAGCAAATCCCTATATCATTCTTGAAAAAATAATCTCGAATATCAAATCCAAAAATGGAATCGTCTCCATCAACAAATTATCAGGAACACTTTATATAAAAGACAGGCCATCCATTGTCAGAACCGTTGCAAAGATGCTGGACCATTTCAGGACAATGCTATCCCGCCAGATCCTGATTGAAGCAAGGATTATTGAAGTAACATTATCAAAAGGATTTGAATACGGAATCGACTGGGAACTGCTCAAACAGAATTCTTCAGCCTCATCCATTGAATTGTCAAAACTTGCATGGAATCTGTCCAAGGGTCTTGTCCTTAACGGATATAACGGATCATTTTCCTTTTCTTCGATTATTTCAGCCCTTCAAACCTTCGGCAAGGTTAAAATAGTGTCAAATCCCACTATCCGGGTAAAGCACGGAAATCCCGCAGTAATCAGCGTCGGAGACTCCATAACCTATAAAAAGAGTATCGAAACCACCATAGAAAAAACAGATATAGGTCAGACGGAGAAAACAGATGTTGAAGTGGCCAATGTATTTGACGGCCTGATTCTGGGAGTTATTCCATTCATAGAACCTAACGGCCGGATCAATCTTTTAATCAACCCGGTAAAAAGTGATGTTGATTCAGAATCCATTGCCAAACCGGAAACTGTAGGGCAAGGTATATCCATTTCACTGCCTAAAGTGGGAATCAAGGAAATCAGCACCACCATTTCCATAAATAACGGAGATACGGTTGTATTGGGAGGACTGATCAGCACTGAAAACGTAAAAAGAAACAAAGGAGTTCCAGTGTTGTCCAGAATTCCTGTGCTTGGTTATATGTTTAAACATGATTATATAACAAGGGAACGCAAAGAGCTTGTAATCATTTTAAATGTAAGGATTCTTTAAAAACGCCATGAGTATCATCCTGCAGAAGCTTAAAGCCCTGAAACAGCCTGTTCCTCAGGAGCAACAGACCGGGAGGACTTCCATGCCTCACAATACATACCAGGTCTTTACTCTACGCAGGCTGATCTTTTCTCCGGGCGGAGCCATGATAATCTTTACATCTGTCGCAGTTTTCGCCATGATCACTTTTTATTCATTATCATTTCTGAAAAATTATCTGGATTCAGGAACGCGCCATGCAATTGTAATCGAACACCCAAATCCTGTGCCCGGCAATGAAGGGTCTTTTCCTGATGCAGATGATGTCCCGCCCCCGCCAGGAGCCCTGTCATCACCAAACCAGAACCAGTCTTCAAACAATCTCGGCCAGGGGAAAACCCCGATGCCGCTTTCAAATAAAAAAACTACCCCGGTAAAAACAAAAGTATTCAAAGCTCCTGAATTTAAATTTCTGCCTTCTTTAAAAACCTATATTCCAAAAAACCTTCAAAAATCAGAAAAAACAATTCCTGAACCTGCGCAAAAAAATATCAGTATAAAAAAAAATACAACCGCCCCTCCAGTAACATCCCGAATTCCCGCACCCCTGAAAAAAAAAGCTAAAGCACCTGTAAAATCATCATCTGACAGGCAGCATAAAAACAATATAAAATTTCAGCAGAACTCAGACATGGCAATTCTCGGGGCAGAACTGAAAGATGCAATGCAGCAAAACGACACGGCCAGAGTGGATAAACTTCTTGAAAAATTGAACAGAACAAGGGGTTCTGAAAGTATATATTATTTAAAAATCAAAGCCTTTAAAAAAATCCGGGAACACGATTACAACGCGGCAAAAAAACTTTTAGACAAGGTGCTTGCACAGGACAGCACCGATTTTGAGGCAAATATCAATATGGCAGTCATTGACATCATGGAGCAAAAAAATCAAAATGCCAGAAAACGGCTTTTAAAGCTTAAAACTCTTTATCCGTCCCGCACTGCCATTGATGATCTGCTCAACAGGCTTTGAATAACAAACCGGTCAAATATCATGGTCAAGCCTGAAAAAGCAGTTAACCGGCTGGTTTCATTATTTATCTATACAATTTTATCATTTATGGTAATTGCAGCCGGACTCAAGGCCATCCATTCGGCCTCCGGGCTTCATGTTTACACCCATTATCTTTTAAAATGGAAAATTGCAATAACACGGATGTCTGCCTCAGATATCGTGTTTCCGCAATTTTCAGGCAAAAATCATATCCAGTATATGAACGCTCTGGTCAAAACCATGCAGAAGGCGTCCATCCGGATTCCAGGTTCAAATACCCGGTATCCATATATCTATCAGATACATGAAAAAAACTATTCAATATCCAATGATATTTTTCTGTTATGTTTTGAAAAAAAAATCATAATTTATGGTCTTTCCAAAACTGTATTTAACATGTTAGATAAACAGATTGACGGCAACCTGAATAAAAATACCGGAAACTTTACAGGCAGGCTTCAAAAAGACAATGAACACTATACAGGCATCTGGAAATTATAATTTTCAGCAGATTCTGAATTTTTTCGGGCTTTCACACAATCCCTTTCCAATGGCTCCGGACAATACTGATTTTTTTATTTCACTTCACCATGACAAAGTAATTGCTAAACTAACCCAGGCTGTTTTTGCAAGAAAAGGATTCATGCTGCTTACAGGTGAAATAGGGCTTGGAAAAACGACCCTCAGCCGTCGTATAATACATATCCTTGAACAGAACCATGTGGAAATTTCACTGATTTTCCAGTCCTTTTACCAGGGGAAAAATCTGCTGAAAGAAATTATCAAAGACTTTGGTATCCAGGTCAATGATACACAACAGGATATTTCTGTTCTCATGACCCGCCTGAACACCTTTCTGCTGGAAAAAAACCAGACCGGCACAAATTGCGCCATAGTCATTGATGATGCCCAGAACCTCAGCATTGAAAGCCTGGAACTTATACGTATGATTTCAAATCTTGAGGCAGACAGGGAAAAACTGGTTCAAATACTTCTAATCGGACAGCCTGAACTCATGGATATACTGGCTTGCCATGAATTGAGGCAGCTCATGAGCAGAGTGGCGCTGATCCAGCACCCTGCCCCCCTGACAAAAGCAGAGATTGCAAATTATCTCCAATTCAAGTTGAACAGGGCAGGCGATTGCGGCAAGATTATATTAAGCTCAGGAGCTGTCCACAGGTTATATAAATTTACACAGGGCAATATCCGCAGCATCAATATACTGATGGATCAGGCACTGCAGAATGCATTTGCAGACCAGTCCCGTACAATCAGGGCAAGGCACATAGAAAAACCTGACCTGAAATTTGAATCAGACTCGACCAGACAAGAAATTCCCAGGCTGTCTGCCCTGCTTATATTCATTATCCTGATTTTTACCGGTATGACTGCCGGTTCAGGGTATTTTCTTTACACTCACAGGGCAGCAGTAAAAAAAGAAAAAATACAGCATGTCCTGTCAGATAAGAAGACCGCCACACATGAGACAGGCAATACAACTCATATCACGGTCAAATCTGCGGAACATGAAAACACTGCCATATCAATACCTGTAACCAATTTTCTTTCAGCTTACGGACTGCAAAATTTTTCCACCCGGTTTCATCAGGCTCTGACACTCCGCAATATTGACAGAATCCGTGATTCCATTTTCAGCCAGACCGGACTTCAGCTCATTAAACTTCCGGTTCTGCCGGACATAGCAAAAAAAAAATTTGATATCCTGTCACAAATCAATCCCCTGACACAAAAACCTGAATATTACCTTTTCTGGAAACCTGTGGTGCAGATCACACAATTTTACCCTAAATATCATGGAAAACAGATCATAGAACTCCAGAAACTTTTATCCAGAATTCATTTATATACATTTTACATTGACGGCATTGTCGGACAACGGTTAATGAAAAGCATAGAATTACTGCAAAAACGTAATCATCTTCCTGAAACAGGCTTTCCTGATCCGGAAACCATATTCGTGCTTTCATGTGCCGCAGGACAGCTATGATTATGCGCAGAAACAGCAAGCATGAGGATATTTGACAATGAACAAACCACAAAAGAACAAACCAATTGGAATGCTGCTACAGGAAAAAGGTATTATCAATGAAGCCCATATTCAATTTGCCCTTAAAGAACAGAAAATCACAAAGGAAATGCTGGGTGAAGTGCTGGAAAGGTTGAGCTTTGCAACTGAAATGGATATTGTCTCTGTCCTGTCCGAGCAGGAAAATATTGACTATGTCGATGTGGATGAAATTCTTCCCGATGAAAAACTGTTAAAACTTTTCAATAAAAAGCTATGCCTGAATAATGTTTTTCTGCCTTACAGGGTTGATGAAAAATATGCAGATGTTGCTGTAAGCAACCTGAATGACCCTAAAACAGGACAATTGATCAACAGACACGCAGGGCTTTTACCAAGATTTCATATTGCTGAAAAAAGCAAGATCATAAATGCTGTAAACAAATTTTTCTATTTTCTTGAAAATCCGGTTGAGCAGGCCATTGAATCGGAAATAAAACTTTTATCCCATGATTCTGAAATGGCCAGGAGTATGGACAATCTTATCCGCCACATCCTCCATCTTGCCGTAAAGATGAGGGCAACAGATATCCACTTAAGACCCATGGAACAGACATTGAACGTAGGATTCAGGATCGACGGGGTTATGCAGTCAGTACTCGCCTTTCCATCCTCAATAAACAGGCTTGTGTCAACCCTGAAAATGAAAGCTGACATGGATATTGCAGAACAGAGAATCCCTCAGGATGGACGGTTTTCAGAATCCGTTCTGAGCAACCGGTATGAATTCAGGGTATCAACGGAAATCTCCCCATACGGCGAAAATATGGTATTAAGGGTTCTCCCCGTTGGGAGATCTTTCATGGGGCTGAAGGAACTGGGATTTTTCGCTTCTGACATTGAACGCGTAACAAAAATGTTTAACGAACCCTTTGGAATTGTTTTATTGACCGGACCTACCGGCTCCGGTAAAACAACCACCCTGTATGCAGGGGTCAGATGTCTTAACCTGCTTGAAAAAAATGTTCTTACGGTTGAAGATCCCATTGAGGTTAACATGTCTCTTTTAAGGCAGACCCAGGTTAATGAAAAAGCCGGCTACACCTTTGCCACTGCCATCAAATATTTCTTAAGGCATGATCCCGATGTTATTCTGGTGGGAGAAATCAGGGATGAAGAAACCGCTGCCACAGCTGTTTCAGCAGCTAATACCGGCCACCTTGTACTGTCCACCCTTCATACCAACAGTGCCGTGGGTGCAATTCCGCGCCTGCTTGACCTTGGGATAAAACCGTATATGATTTCAGACTCCCTGATAGGAGTCATCAACCAGAGGCTGATACGACGAATCTGCAATTCCTGCAAGGAAAAATACATACCAGAACCCTGGGAACTTGAATATCTGAAAGATCAGAGCATACAACACCTCTACCGCGGCAGAGGCTGTGATCTGTGTAATAATACAGGATATTTCGGCCGTACCCTTGTTTATGAATTCTTAAGTATCGATTCTGAGCTTTCCCTGATGATTGAAGCTAATAAAGGCTTGAATGACATCATAGACAAAGCAAAGGAAAAAGGGTTTCAGGATATTTTTCAGGTAACACTCCAAAAGGCCAAAGCAGGAATCACAAGCATTGATGAGGCGATTCGTGTAATAGGAACTTTAAAACAAATCTGAGAAAATATTTATGAATTATTTCAAATATAAAATAATGGATGCCTCAGGCGAGATAACTTCAGGAATCATAAAACTGCCATATGACGATATTTTTTCAGCAGTTTCATATCTGGAAGGGGATGAAAGCACAGCCATTTCAGTTAAAAAAATGGGGACAGTCTCTTCATTTTTTATCAATATATTCAAAACCGGTTAGAGAAAAAAAATACAAAGAAAGTTTCTTGCGGAATGGTTAAACAATATTTCCATGATGATCATGGCAGGATTGCCGCT
>CAYUOB010000009.1:0-39030 GCA_964446145.1 uncultured Desulfobacula sp. | reverse complement strand
CCAGTTATTACATATATGCATTTATTGAATATAATATAATAATAATTTCTAATAGTTTGTTTGTTTTATTCCAATATAATGTAATGAGGGGTTCAGGAAACTTTAATTGAGGATATATTTCAACGGGTTGACAGGTGTGCCGTTAATTCTGACTTCATAATGCACATGGGGGCCTGTGCTTCTTCCTGTATTGCCGATAAGTCCTATGACTTCTCCACGTTTGACCCTCTGGCCTGGATGCACAAGAATTTTTTTCATATGTCCGTATTTGGTTATTCTGCCGTGGCCGTGGTCAATGATGACCATATTGCCTATGTACATTTTCCCTCCGGCAAATGAAACCCGGCCGTCTGCTGTGGCAATGATTTTAGTCCCTGGTTTGTTGGCTATATCAAGCCCTGCATGGAATTCCTTTTGGCCGGTAAAAGGTGATATCCGGTATCCAAACCCCGAGGTTACCCATCCGTCTGCCGGGCGTATGGAGGGAGTGGATGCAAGAAGGTTTCTTTTTTGCTCCAGCATTTTGATAAGGTTCTTAAAATCAAGCACCTGTCTTTTGGTGGCAGTTGCAACCTGATTGATCTGACGATGCATCTCTCTTATCAGATTATTGTGCTTTTCCTCCAGAGGGATATTTATATCGAGGGTTTCTTCGGGAATCCCGCCAATTCCGATTAGTGAGCTTGAAGTGTTGGGACGCTGTATATCGGCAATTACTCTGACTTTGTTTTCGAATTTTGACAGGTTTTCAACCTGTTTTTTTAAGGATTCAATTTCGCCTGCAAAGCTCTGTATCTGTATCCTCTGGTTTTTTATTTCATTTTTCTGGGCGGCAATGGTATTTGCCATTGTCCTGTTATTGAAGGAATCCTGTTTCAGGTGGAGATAATCATATCCAATATATGATGAGCCTGCAAATGCAATGACTGCTGCAATTATCAGAGCCCTGAGAGTACCTGCCGATATGGTAAATTCCCTGATACTGGAATTTACGCCGAAGTGGAACCATATTTTAATTCCTTTTCTCATTATCTTCCTTCTTAATTAGATATTTTTTATATGTCAAGTACAATATTATTATAAAGGACTGTGAACTGAATCCAATCCTGTTGTGTCCTTCAGGCCGAACATGAGATTCATGTTCTGAACTGCCTGGCCTGCAGCTCCCTTTAAGAGGTTGTCAATGGCACTGACAATAATAAGCCTGTTGGTGTCTGTATCGTGATAAAAGCCTATATCACACCGGTTGGTTCCCCTGACATGGGAAACGGAAGGGTAAGCTTTCGGTTCAAGTATGTTGATGAAAAAATGTTTTCCATAATATGAATCATAAATATTTCTGATTCTGTCTTCACTGACACCATTGCGTGTTTCCGCATAAATGGTTGACAGCATTCCACGGGTTATGGGCACAAGATGAGGTACAAATGTTATACTGATATTACCTGAGTGTGAATTTAAACTCAGGATTTCATTAATTTCAGGGGTATGGCGGTGGCTCCCTATTTTATATGCATTGAAAGATTCATTGACTTCACAAAAATGAGTTGACAGGGATAATGATCTTCCTGCTCCACTGACCCCTGATTTTGAATCGCATATTATATTGTCTGTCAATATCAGTTTTTCTCTGATAAGAGGGATCAAGGGCAGCAATATGCTTGTGGGGTAGCACCCTGGGTTGCCGGTCAGACTTGAGTTTTTTATTTCATTTGTGTAAATTTCACTTAATCCGTATACACTTTCAGCCAGAAGATGTTTTGAGGTATGCCTCTGATAGGCAGCCTCATAAAGATCAGGATCGGAAAACCTGTAATCTGCGGAAAGATCAATTACCTTTATGCCCGCCTCAATCAGTTTAGGCACATACTGCATTGAAACCTTATGCGGCAGTGCAAGGAAGATGGCATCAATCCGGCCTGCAAGCGCATCAGGCGTCAGGTCTTCAAATACAAGGTTTTCAAAACCTTTCATGCCGGGGAAAATATCGGTCAGGGCCTTGCCTTTGTAAGTATTGGAAGTGATGGAGACCAATTGTGCTGCAGGGTGGTTTGAAATAAGTTTGACAAGTTCAATCCCTGCGTATCCTGATGCACCTGCTATTGCTGTCTTTATCATGATTGTTTTCTTTTAGTTTAGTTCAGTTTTTTTTTTTGATTTATCAGATAGGTTCAGTATTTTCAAGGATCAAATCCTGAGATACTCAACAAGAGTATGGTCTTCCCCTTTAAGTTCATTGTCAATTATATCAGATATAATGCTCCAGTCTCCTCTGCCAAGTCCTGCTCCTATTCTGGGATAAGCAATTTTTTTTCCTGAAAATTCATTTTTTATTTTTGAAAAAACCCTTTTAATTGCACCATAATCTGTAAGCCTGCCGCGGCCTGAAAAATCATATTGAGTATATGCATTGACTATTATGATTTTATGTCCGTTTTTTTCAGCAACAGCCGTGGAATATGTGCCAAGCTTTGCCTTGTCCCCCACAGGGGTGTCAAGGTCTGCCCTGTATGCAGCAGGAAAATGCTTTTTTATCTGAGCAGCAATTCCGGCTCCCATGGTTCCAAAACAATTGCATCCGTGGATTATTACATCAAAATGTCCTTCAACAGCAAATTGTATGAGATCACCTTTTAAAATTTTCATGGCATAGTCTCCGGAACCTGGATTATAAAATATGCAAAAAATGTTCCCTTTGATATAAAATTTGAATAAACCCCTTAAACCGGGCCTGATTTAAGTCCTGACCGGAAAATTCCTGCCAAAAGACCCATGTTTCTGTCAATTTCATGACATATGGATGAAATATTTCAGGCTTTAATATGCAGGGTATTGATGATATCCGGTTAAAATGATTATATCCTGGCCGGATAGTTCAGGGATCGGATTTAAAATATTTGTAAAACCGGAAAACCTGTCAGGATTTCCCGGTTTTTTGTAGGTAAAATTACCGGGCCTAATGAAGAATCTGGCTTAAGAACACCTTGGTGCGTTCATTCCTCGGGTTTGTAAAAAATTCTTCGGGCTCGTTTTCTTCAATGATCTCACCCTCATCCATGAACAGAACCCTGTGGGCAACGCTTTTTGCAAATCCCATTTCATGGGTGACAACTATCATGGTCATTCCGTCCTGGGCAAGGCTTATCATGACATCAAGCACTTCTTTGACCATTTCAGGGTCAAGGGCTGAAGTCGGCTCATCAAAGAGCATGATATTGGGTTTCATGCAGAGACTGCGTGCGATGGCAACCCTCTGCTGCTGTCCGCCGGACAGCTGGCCTGGAAATTTCTGTGCCTGCTCTGCAATCTGCACCTTTTCAAGATAATACATGGCTGTTTCTTCAGCTTCTTTTTTAGGGGTTTTTCTCACCCATATCGGGCCTATGGTAAGGTTCTCAAGTATGGTAAGATGGGGAAACAGATTAAAATGCTGAAAAACCATTCCAACCTCGGATCTTACCTTTTCAATATTTTTAAGATCCTTGGTAAGTTCTATTCCGTCTACTATAATTTTTCCTTTCTGATGCTCTTCAAGTCTGTTGATGCATCTTATGAGGGTTGATTTGCCGGAACCGGAAGGGCCGCATACAACTATCCTTTCTTTTTTCTTGACATCCAGATTGATATTTTTCAGCACATGGAATTCCCCATACCATTTATGCATACCCTCAATTTTGATAACAGTTTCTTCCTTGGAAAGGTCAAAATCTTTTGCTTTGTCTTCGTTCATACCTGATCGCTTTATTGTTTGTGATTAAATAAAATTAATATTTTTGTTATAAGCCTGTATCCAGTTCTTTTTCCAATTTTCTGCTGTAATTTGACATGAAAAAGCAGCAGATAAAATAAATAATTGAAAGGAAAATATAAGCTTCTGCAGAAAAGCCCATCCATTTCGGGTCGGACAATGTGGCCTGGGTTGTTTTTAAAAGGTCATACAGTCCTATTATCACAACCAGTGAAGTATCCTTGAATGCGGAAATCAGAACACTGACAGACGGAGGAATCACGATTTTCAAAGCCTGGGGGAGAATAATCAGCCTCATGGTCTGTGAATAATTCAGGCCGATTGCTTCAGCAGCCTCAAATTGTCCTTTGCTCATTCCCTGAAGCCCGCCTCTTACAACTTCTGCAATATATGCTGCCGTGAACAGAATAATAGCAACCTGCGCCCTTATTATTCCGTTAATGGAAACACCTTCTGGCAGGAAAAGAGGGAAAACAACCGAAGACATGAATAGCAGGCTGATCAGTGGCACACCTCTTATCAGTTCAATGTAAAATATGCAGAATGTTTTGATAACAGGTAGTCTTGACTGCCTGCCAAGGGCAAGCAATACTCCCAGAGGGTAGGCAGATGTCAGGCCGAAAACAGACAAAAGCAGGGTCAGAATAATTCCGCCCCATTGTTCAATATCAACCGGTTCAAGACCAAACATACCGCCGCGCAGCAGAATACCCATTATTATGAGAGCTGCTATCCATACATATCCCAGTACAGCATTCCAATAGTTTCTGTTGCGGCTTATGAAAAGCAGTATCACCAGCATGGCAATGGCAGTTACAGGGCGCCACAATATATGCTGGGGATAAAATCCGAAAAGTATTACCTTGTAGTTGGTTGTGATAACAGACCAGCACGCTCCGGAACTGGCTCTGCAATCAGCATTGGGAGCCCAGGTGCTGCCGATAAATGCCCATTTCAGGAAAGGAATGATGGAAAACCACAGCAGGGAGGCCACAATAATGGTCAGGATTGTGTTCAGCGGGCTGCTGAACAGGTTTTCGTGCATCCAGCCTATGATTCCTATATTGGAAATGGGCGGTTTTATGTCTGTCTGGTTTTGATTGACTGTATTTGATTCCATAATTATCCGTTTTTCACCTCTCCACCAATGCCATTTTTTTGTTGTACCAGTTCATGAAAGCAGATGTGGACAAACTGAATATCAGATATACTATCATTATCAGCATAACACCTTCTATTGCCTGTCCGGTCTGGTTTATGGTGGTTCCTGCCACAGATACAAAGTCAGGGTAGCCAATGGCAACAGCAAGCGAGGAGTTTTTGGTAAGGTTGAGCATCTGGCTTGTTAAGGGGGGGATGATAACCCTTAATGCCTGGGGCAGTATGATAAGATTCAGTACCTGTCCCGGTTTCAGACCGATGGCCATGGCAGCCTCTGTCTGGCCTTTGGATACAGACTGGATTCCTGCCCTGACAACTTCAGCTACAAATGCGGCAGTATAAAGCACAAGCCCCAGCAGAAGCGCTGTAAACTCAGGTGTGATCGCAAGCCCGCCTTTGAAATTAAACCCCTTTAAGGCCGGTATGTTCATATCAGTGGGTGCACCTCCCGCTGTCCAGCATATAAGGGGAAGTCCGAAAAATATAAGAATGGAAACCGGGAGTACAGGAAAATGTTTACCGGTCTGATCCTGTCTTTTTGCTGCCCATTTCTTGACAAAAAAGATAATTACAATGGCTGCTGCAACTGAAATACCCATGTATTTATATACAGGATGATATTGGGGAATTGCAAAAATCAGTCCTCTGTTGCACAGGAACAGGCCTTTAAAAGGAGCTATGGCATTTCTGGGAGAGGGCAGCATTTCATAAAAGAATGCATACCAGAAAAAAAGCTGCAATAACACAGGTATGTCCTGAAACAGCTCAATATAAACAGCTGCACATTTATTTACCAGCCAGTTTTTTGATAATCTGGCAACTCCGATGATTGTCCCCAGAATTACGGTCAGAATGATACCTATGAAAGAAACCAGCAAGGTGTTTAAAAATCCCACAAAAAGGGCTTTGATATATTTATCAGCCGCTGAATACGGGATAAGTGATTCTCCGATTTCAAAAGATGCTTCATGGTTCAGAAAACCGAATCCTGTTGCAATGGACTGGTGTTTCAGGTTGGTCATGGTATTGGAAACAAGATACCAGGCCACAAAGGCAAATAAACAGGCAGCTCCTATCTGGTAAATTATTGCCCGTTTGTCAGGATCATACCAGAATGATATGTCTGACGGGGTATTATTATTGGTGTTATTATTCATTGGCTGTTTTAAACTATTCCGGAAATGGGTAAAAATTATGGTGCAATATGCATTGCACCATAATCAATTAGACTATATGGATTATTTGAAAGGGGGAGAATACATCAGTCCGCCTTTTGTCCAGAGAGCATTAAGTCCTCTTTTAAGGCCCAGCGGGGTGTTGACGCCAACATTTCTTTCAAAGACTTCACCGTAGTTACCTACCATTTTAACTATATTATAGGCAAATTTTTCATCAAGACCCAGAGCTTTCCCATTTCCGGGACTAACACCCAGGAATCTTTTTATTTTCGGGTCAGAACTCTTGAGCATCTTGTCAACATTTTTGGAGGTTATACCAAGTTCTTCCGCATTAATCATTGCCAGAAGTGAATAGTCAACAATATCTTTCCATTTGTTGTCTCCATGTCTTACAGCAGGAGCCAGGGGTTCTTTTGAGATGATTTCAGGAAGAATTATGTAATCATTCGGGTTTGGAGCAACAGCTCTCTGGCCTGCAAGCTGGGATGAATCAGAGGTCAGGCAGTCACATCTGCCGGCAAAAAAGGCTTTGTTGAGATCGGCAGTGTTTTCAATCACAACGGGTTTCATTTTCATTCCGTTTGCTCTGAAATAATCTGCTACATTAAGTTCAGTGGTTGTGCCGGGAAGTACACACACAGTTGCTCCGTCAAGTTCTTTGGCGCTTTTTACACCAAGTTTCTTGGGTACAAGGAAACCCTGACCATCATAAAAGTTCACATGGGCAAAATCAAGGCCAAGTGCTGTGTCACGGCTCAATGTGCGGGTACAGTTTCTGTAAAGCACATCGATTTCACCTGACTGAAGTGCTGTAAATCTTGTCTTTGCTGTCAACGGGGTGTATTTCAGTTTGTCTGGATTGCCGAAAATTGCTGCAGAAAGAGCTCTTGCACAATCCACATCAAGCCCTCTCCATACACCTTTTTCATCTGCTTTTCCAAATCCGAAAACTCCGCCGTTAACGCCTACCTGGATATAACCTTTGGCTTTAACGTCTTCAAGGGTTCCGGCCATTGACCATGCGGTCATGGCAAGAACAGTAATGCAAACAGCTAATACTTTTAATAGCTTCATGGGTACTCCTCTCCATCTTAAATTAAAATTAATAATCAAGTTGGGATAATTTCTGTGAAAATTATCCTAAAGTGTTAAACATATGATTTTGGAACTTCTGTATTCCTTACCATATTAATTTCATTTTTCAAGACTTATATTGAACACCATTCACTTTTGGTATGATTTTCTGAACCCTTGTTACATGGGAAAATATAAAAAATAAGTAAAAGAAATATAATAATAGACAAAAAACATTTGTCTTTTTTCGAAAATTCTTTATTAATAATTTTATGTGTTTGTGCAATAAAATTTTCAGGGAACCGGTTAATGCCATTTCCCACATGGCAGGTGCGGTTGCCTCTCTTGCCGGCCTTTCTCTCATGGTAACCTATGCTGCCATACACGCGGATGTCTGGCATGTGGTCTCATTTGCTGTATTTGGTGTAAGCCTGGTATTGATGTATACATCAAGCTTTTTGTATCATGGCCTTAAAATTTCCAGAAAGGCATTGCAGGTGCTCCGCAGAATCGATCATATCATGATTTTTGTGGTCATTGCAGGATCCTATACACCCATCTGCCTTGTTCCCCTGCGCGGCCCCTGGGGTTGGAGTATTTTATTTTCAGTATGGACAATCGCCATTATGGGAATAATATTGAAAATTTTTTCAATGGATGTTCCCAGATGGGTTTCCACCTTGATTTATCTTGTAATGGGGTGGCTGTGCATTATTGCAATTTATCCGCTCGTGAAAAATCTTGATATTGCAGGGCTTTTCTGGCTTGGTCTCGGAGGGGCGTTCTATACCGGCGGGGCTGTTATTTATGGTTTGAAAAAACCTGATCTGTTTCCGGGGAAATTTGGGTTTCATGAATTATGGCATTTTTGTGTCCTGCTGGGAAGTGCCTGCCATTTCTGGCTTGTTTACCATCACATGATGAATATAGGCCTTTGCTGAATATTTCATTGTAAAATTATGCCATTCCGGGTAGTATTTTTTGTTTTCAGCCTTATCTTTGGTGCGGATGCATTTGGCATGAAATATGTTTGCCGGAGAGAAAAATCAACATGAAGATCAAATCAGTCAGGAAAATTACTGATTTCAGGTATCTGAATCTGTTTTCAATTCAATATACTGATCAGGTTAATAATGAAAAACAATGGATATTTGCTTCCAGGTCATCAGACCTAAATCCCCTTGAAAAGGATTATTCAAGACCGGATGCAGTGGTGATTGTCCCTTTTCATGCAGAGAAAAGAAAATGGGTTGTCATAAAGGAATTCCGCCTTGCCATTGGTGGTTATCAATACGGATTTCCGGCAGGACTCGTTGATAAAGGCGAGTCCGTTGATCAGGCTGCCGGGCGTGAGCTTTTTGAGGAAACCGGGCTTTCACTGACAAAAATTGTCAGAAAAAGCCCTGCAGTTTTTTCCTCTTCCGGTATGACAGATGAATCTGTCTGTCTTTTGTTTGTGGAGTGTGAGGGTGAGCCATGCACAAAATTCAATGAACCTTCGGAAGACATTGAAGTCCTGCTTGTATCTGCGGATCAGGCTGCCCGTATGATTGAGGATCCTGGGAACAAATTTGACGTGAAGACATGGATAGTCTTGAACTCCATTGTCTGTCGGGAAACCATGTAAATGTTTTCAAATCTTTTATATTTTCTTGTTGCTCTTATTATATATGCAACTTCTGAGCTTTTTCCAGGTCAGACCCTGCCGGAAAAATATAATTTTTTCAATCCCCTGATGGCAACTATTGTATTTGCCCTGATCTGCAATATGGTGTTCAGGCGGCTTGAAAAAAAAATATCCAGTATCACTGCCCATGAACTGGACTTAAGGGTCAACAGGTATATTGCCCGTTTGTCCATGCTGGCCCTGATTGTTTTTGCTGTTGATATATACGGGTTCAAATTCAGGATGGCACTGGCGGGTATCAGGCTGTTTACATTATTTCCAACCTTTGAAGCCGTGGTTTTTCTTGCTTTTTTTCTGATTCACCTGTCGATTGTATGGAATGCTGCCTATCGTCTGCAGAAAAATTATTTTTCGGCCGGTGTATCGAAAAAAGATTATATGATATCCAATATTTCCTTTTCCATGCCTGCTCTTTTGCCATGGTTCTGCCTGTCCTTTGCAGCGGATCTGCTGGCTCTTCTGCCGTGGCAGCCTCTCAGGGATGCTCTGCAGAGCCCTGCAGGCCAGATCGGTTATATAATTGTTTTTCTTGTTGTAATTTCCATATTCGGCCCTGTGTTGATCAAAAATATGTGGAAATGTGAGCGGCTTGGTCCCGGACCTGCAAGAACAAGAATAGAAAATCTTTGCAGAACAGCCGGGCTTGCATACGCTGATATTCTGCAATGGAATCTTTTTGGAGGCTCCATGATAACCGCCGGAGTGATGGGGCTTATTGGAAGGCTGCGGTATATCCTTGTGACTCCGGCCCTGCTGAACACTTTGAATGATGAAGAACTTGATGCAGTGCTCATGCATGAAATAGGCCATGTACAGCGTTATCACATGATTTTTTATCTTGTATTTTTCATTGGATTTATTGGATTGAATTTTGTGTTTTTTGAGCCTGTAATGCTTTTGTTTTATGTCATGGAGCCTGTATATCGTGTTTTTGCCTATGTTGGTATTGACAGGGCAACTGCACTTGCCGTTCTGATAACAATTTTCATGATTACCGTGTTTATCGTATATTTCAGGTTTGTATTCGGGTTTTTCATGAGAAATTTTGAACGCCAGGCAGACCTGCATGTGTACAGATTCTCCAGGGATGCTTCCTGGCTTGTTTCAACTTTTTACAAAATCGCCTCATTTTCAGGGCAGTCAATGGATACACCCAACTGGCACCATTTCAGTATCGGACAGAGGATACGCTTTCTGGAAAAATGCAGGATAAATCCTTCTTTGATTAATGCCCACCATTCACGTGTCAGAAAGATGGTTGTCTGGTATTGTATAATTTCATTTTGTCTGATAGGAGCAGGATATGCCATACAATACGGGCCTGTAAAAAAAAAGTTTGAAAATTTTATTGCGGAAAGGATTCTTTCTCAGCAGCTTGGGCTTGATCCGGCAAATTCAGATATGTATGCTCTTGTGGGAGATTATTATTACAATAAAAATCAATATGAAAAAGCCATTGATGCCTATGAAAATGTGCTGAGAATTGATAAAAAAAATGTCCATGCACTCAATAATCTTGCATGGCTCTTTGCAACCTGTCCTGATAAAAGATTCCGCAATCCCAAAAAAGCTCTTGTGTATGCAGAAAAGGCCTTGAAACAAAGTGGAAAGGCACAGGCATTCGTGCTGGATACATATGCTCAGGCTCTTTTTGCAAATCATGATTTCAAAGGTGCCGTTGCAGCCGCAAAAAAAGCTGTGGATATCGCTGGAAACAAAAAAGAATATTATGAAAAACAATTGAAGAATTTTGAAAATGCGCTGATAGACTGATGTCAGGCTGGTATCATCATAATGGATCATATGCCGATCGGCAGAAAAGCCATGCCTGCTATCTGTACCGCTTCCTTTATGGCTCTTCCTGTCCTGTTGGACACAATCAAGGCCATTGTATCCTGGAGGCTGATAAGCTTGCCGAAAATGCGTTCAAAACTCAGGTTCTGTATATTTGCATCAAAGCTGTTGGTCAGAAGAAGAGGGCGGCCTTTGCTGTCTTGCCTTGTTTTAAGGCGCCATACAAGGATTTCGATATTCCTGGCACTATTGTATAATTTCTGGGTATCCAGATAATCCAGCAGAAAAAGTTCGCATTTATTATTATATGATCTGCGGATCATTGTATAAAGGCCATACATCACCGCAAAAACCCTGTCTCCTTTATATTCAGGATCCAATCCGAGAAGCATGGCTTCTGTACTGTCCTTAAAATCAAGTTCAGCATATTTTTCACAGGGGCATCTGAATATCTGATCCAGGCGGGATGGGATTGACCTGCCTTTTTTCAGTTGGCTGGGGTTTTTTTTATAAAGTTTACGGGTCAGGGACTTTAAAAGCCTTACTGCCTGATTCATATGAATTTCAGAAATTGTATCAATATTGGTTTTTGCAAGATCTTGTATCTTGAAACCAGAACCAGGCCCGCACCCGGGCAGCAGAAAGCTTGCAAATATCACAAGGCAGATAATTGTTTTCAGAGTATTAAAGGGGATATTTTCTCCTTTATGTTTATCAGCCCCCGAGGTTTCAGGTTCAGGGGCTGTAAGGTCAGGGTCAGGCTTTTTTGCCGGCTTTAAACTCCTTAAGCCCCTTATGCATGGTTTTAACCGCCAGTTGAATGCAATGATGTTTTTTTTCAGGTATATTTTCAAGCACTTTAAATACATCTCCGTCATTTATCTCCAGAGCCTGATCAACTGATTTTCCCTTTACCAGATCCACTGAAGCCATTGCAGCGGACACAGCGCCTGCACATCCGGTAATTTCATATCTGACATCGGTTATGATATTATCCTTGTCTATTTTCAGATGGACCCGCATGATATCACCGCAAGATCCTATTTTTTCGGTGACCTGGTCTGCATCTTTAATATGGCCCATGTATTTTTTTTCAAGATAATATTTAATTGCCGGATTCCCATAACCGGCATCTGAAAGCATCTTACGTTCAGCTTCAGAAGATGAATTTTGAAAAACCACTTTTGTTTCCTCGTTTTTACCCTGATCAAAAAGAATATTCTACCGGGTATAAAATAAAATATTCCAGTCATTAATTCAATCCATGCGTACCTACAATAAGGAATTTCTTTTTTATGTCAACACTATAGTGATTTCAAAATTAATTAATTGTAAATAATCCTTGAGATTATTAAAAGTTGTGATATTCTGCAATAAATGCAGTTCCGGGTTGATTTTCCTAAAAAATCAATGATTAAGGCAATATTTGCACTGAATTCATATGATATTTTCTTCTACTTTTGGATACAGAATAAGGAGAACAGGTTATGAAAGAGTTGATTAGGTACATTGCTCAAGCACTGGTTGATAATCCGGATCAGGTAGATGTTCAGGAAATCAAGGCCCAGCAAACCCTTGTACTGGAATTGAGGGTTGCCAAGGAAGACCTCGGCAAGGTGATCGGAAAGAAAGGCAGAACAGCACAGGCCATGCGAACCATTTTATCATGTGCATCTGCAAAGGAACAAAAAAGGGTTATTCTTGAAATTGTTGAATAATACTTTTGTACTCACTGAATCTATTCCGCTCCAGTGGTGATCATCATCCCTGGTTCTGGACAGGTTAGGGACTGCTGCCAGTATGATGTGTCTGATCCTCAGATACTGAATTGTCCAGCAAACTTTATAAAAGTTGGAAAAGAATCCGGCGTTCCAGTTCGTTTATTGTGGTGTAATCAGTGTTATCGCATTGAACAGGTGTTATTGAAATGTAATTGTTCATTAATGCATCAATATCAGTGCCGGTTTCACCGTTACCCTGCTCAAGCCTGCCATACCAGTAATATGGCCTGTTTCTGGGGTCAAGCCTTTTTTCAAATTTTTCTGACAGATTGGATCCGGCCTGCCGTGTGATCCTGATGCCTTTGATATCACTGAGCGGCAGGGCAGGAGCATTTATATTAAGAAATGTTCCGGAAGGTATCCTAAAACTATCAGATTTTTCCACCATTTTGGCAATAAATTCTGATATACCCGAAAAATCAGGATCATGTTCCTGCTTGACAATTGATACTGCCATGGCAGGCAGTCTGTTTAAGGCAGCTTCCCTGGCTGCGGCAACAGTTCCTGAATAATTGAGGTTCACTCCTGTGTTGCTTCCCGGATTTATTCCGGAAATAACCAGGTCAGGGGGAATGGAATAAAATTCATGCAGGCCCAGTTTGACACAGTCTGCAGGTGTTCCTGATACAGCATATCCTTTGCCGTTGTCCGGCAGTGTTATTGTATCTGCCCTCATGGGAGAATTAAGTGTAATGCTGTGGCCTGCGGCACTTTTTTCCCTGTCAGGAGCAATCATGGTTACCTGATTGTTTTTTATGAGAATTTTGTAAAGAGCAAGGATTCCCGGAGCATTGTATCCGTCATCATTGGTAAGAAGAATTTTCATATATGTATGCAATATTATGGTTGGCGGAAGTGCATGGGAATCGAACCCACCCGGGACGGTTCTAGCGCCCCACATCGGATTTGAAGTCCGAGGGCCCCACCAGTGAGCCGCGCACTTCCGTTAATTACCTGTGGAATTACCAGAGGAAATTTAGTATATATACTTTTTTTATTTTGTCAAGATGGTTTACAATTGTGTTCATATAATTAAAAAAGGAAAAATAAAATGATAAATTCCAGAAGGCTTGCCCAAAGGTTTGAAAAATTGGTTGGAATTGATTCTTTGTCACGTAATGAAAAAAATGTTGCAATGGAGCTTGAATCAGTTCTTACGGCAATGGGAGCAAGTGTCTGTTATGATGATGCAAAGGATAAGGTAAACGGCAATTGTTCAAATCTTGTGGCAAAGTTCAGGGGAACTGTGGATACAGAACCTGTTTTTCTGTCAGGCCATATGGATACGGTTGGGCCGGGAGAAGGCATAAAGGTTAAATTTGAAAATGGTGTTTTCACAAGCGACGGAACCACAATCCTTGGTTCAGATGATAAATCAGCTCTTGCCATTATTCTTGAGGTAATGGATGTCATTCTTGAAAATCGGATTGATTACCCTCCTGTTGAAATTATTTTTACCGTATGTGAGGAAATTGGACTTTTAGGAGCTAAAAATTTTGATTATTCACTTATGGATTCAAAATTCGGATTTATCCTTGATTCCACAGATACTCACGGTATTGTGACCCGGGCTCCTGCCGCAAACAATATTACCATAAAAATTTTTGGCAAAGCTGCACATGCAGGTGCTTCTCCTGAAAACGGCATAAATGCGCTTGCAGTTGCTTCAAAAGCCATTTCAGAACTTGAACTTGGCAGAATTGACGGGGAAACCACCTGTAATCTTGGTACAATTCAGGGAGGAGAGGCAACCAATATAGTACCGGCTTTTATCGAAATCCATGGAGAGGCAAGAAGCCATGACATTGATAAGCTCAAAAAGGTGACAGACAATATTGTGTCAGCCTTTAAAGATGCAGCATCATCGTTCAGGACAGATTCAGACCTGCCGCGCATTGAAGCAGTTGTGAAAAATGATTTTCTGAATACCAGCATTCCGGAAGATCATAAGGCTGTGAAACTTGCCAGAAAAGCTGCTGCCAATCTTGGAAGAAAACTTGAGAGCAAAACAATAGGCGGAGGAGCCGATGCCAATGTGTTTTTTGAAAAGGGCATTGTTGCGGGTGTTCTTGGAACCGGAATGACGGACGTGCACACCGTGAATGAATCCATTGCCCTGAAAGACATGGAAAATGCAGCAAACCTGGTGCTTGAAATTTTAAAGGTGCATGCTTCCGGAAAAACATTGTGATGATACTTTATGCAGACATGTTCTCAGGCATCAGCGGCGATATGGTGCTGGGGGCACTTATTGATCTTGGAGTTCCTGCTGACTGGCTTGAATCTGAACTGCTGAAGATAGCACATGGGTTCAGGCTGGATGCCCGTATTGTATATCGCAGGCATTTAAAGGCAATAAACCTTTTTGTGAATGTGGATGAAAAAAACCTTGTTTCGCGTGACTATTCTCAGATCAGGGAGCTGATACAGAACTGCGATATTTCTGAAAATGTAAAATACCACAGCCTTGCTGCATTTGAAAAAATAGCACTTGCAGAATCCCGGATACATGGCATGGACTTGGAAAAACTTCATTTCCATGAAATAGGCGGCATTGATTCCATTGTGGATATAGTGGGAACATTTCTGGCAATGGAATATCTTGGCATAGAAGAAATTTACGGTTCCTGTATTGCCCTTGGTTCAGGCACTGTAACATGCGCACACGGAACTATTCCCGTGCCTGTACCTGCTGTGGTGAAGATTTTAAAAGATGTGCCTGTGAAATCTTCAGATGCTGAAACAGAAATCGTGACCCCCACAGGTGCTGCCCTTATAACGGAAATGGCATGCAGGTTCGGGCCCATGCCTGAAATGATCATAAAAAAGACAGGGTATGGTGCAGGCAAACGCAATACAGGATCAAAACTGCCCAATCTCCTGCGTTTGATAATGGGTGAAAAAATACCTGCCACAGATTCTGCAGATTCACCGGGGCATGGGCAGAGCGCTGTAAACAGGGAGGTCATTCATGTGATGGAAACCAGCATTGATGACATGAATCCTGAATTTTTCGGTTTTCTCATGCACCTGCTTTTTGAAAACAACGCCCTTGACGTATGTTATATTCCGGTTCAGATGAAAAAAAACAGGCCCGGCACAAGGGTTGAGGTGTTGTGCAGAAAACCTGATCTTGACAATCTTGTCTCCCTTATTCTTACCCAGACAAGTGCAACAGGGGTAAGGCATTATGAGTGCGAACGTTTTTTTTTGCTGAGGCAAAGTGTTTGTGTTGAAACAAGCCTTGGCAGAGTACAGGCCAAACAAATCATTAATCCGGACAATACAATGCGTTTGGTGCCTGAATATGAATCTGTGAAGCAGATTGGTGAAAAATACGGAATGCCTCTTAAAGATGTATATGCCAGGGTTTTATATGAGGCAAATTTCAGGAAAACGTCCTGCCCTTGACAGGGAAGGGCGCACCATATAATAAACAGCCAAATGAGTTTCAAAAATAAAACCATATTATTTTTTGCCACGGGTTTTTATTCCGGCAAAGCACCATTTGCACCCGGAACTTTCGGAACCCTTGCAGGTATCGTATTTGCCCTTGTATTTACGGTGCTCCCCTGGTTTTTCAGAAGTTTTTATCTTGTGAGCCTCATTCTTGCTGCAGTTTATTTTGCAGACCAGGCTGAAAAAATACTCGGCAGAAAGGATCCCGGCTGCATAGTCATAGATGAAATAGCAGGGTATTGTGTTGCCATGTCTGTTGTTCCTGTTACTGCAGGTTCACTTGTTGCAGGTTTTTTTGTTTTCCGGTTTTTTGATATTGTTAAATTGCTGCCGGTAAAGTATTTTGAGGACAATTTTCCCGGCGGGGCAGGCGTGGTTCTGGATGATATCATGGCAGGGCTTTTATCAGCCGTGGTTTTAAAAATTTTATATGTGTGGGCCATATTTTAGGAGATAAATCAATGGAAAAAATTTCAGACAGGGAAAAAGCTGTAAAAACAGCAATGAACCAGATCGAACGTCAGTTCGGCAAGGGTTCCATCATGAAACTGGGCGGCAGGGCCATTGAGGCTGTGCCTGTCATACGCACAGGCTCTCTTGCCCTTGACAAGGCTCTCGGGGTCGGAGGCTATCCCAGGGGCCGTGTCATTGAAATCTATGGGCCTGAATCTTCGGGCAAGACAACCCTTGCACTTCATGCTGTTGCTCAGGCACAGCAGGAAGGCGGGATTGCAGCCTTTATTGATGCGGAGCATGCATTGGATGTGGCTTATGCAAAGCGCCTTGGAGTGGATTGTGATGAACTTCTGGTATCCCAGCCGGACACTGGTGAGCAGGCCCTTGAAATTGCTGACATGCTGGTCAGAAGCGGGGGCGTGGATATAATGGTTGTTGATTCTGTTGCAGCCCTTGTGCCAAGATCTGAGATTGAAGGTGACATGGGTGATTCTCATATGGGGCTTCAGGCGCGCCTGATGTCCCAGGCTCTCAGAAAGCTCACCGCTACCATAGGAAAAACCAATACAACCCTTATTTTTATTAATCAGATCAGAATGAAAATAGGTGTGGTCTATGGAAATCCTGAAACAACAACCGGAGGCAATGCCCTCAAGTTCTATGCTTCAATGCGCCTTGAAATAAGGCGGGCTGCTCCCATTAAGGACGGTCAGAACATAATAGGCAACAGAACCAAGGTCAAGGTGGTGAAAAACAAACTGGCTCCTCCGTTCAAGGATATTGAATTCGATCTCATGTATGGAGAAGGAATTTCAAAAACAGGGGATCTTCTGGATATGGCCGTGAACCTTGAAATAGTGGATAAAAGCGGATCGTGGTATTCGTTTGAAGGAGAACGCATAGGCCAGGGAAGGGAAAACGTGAAGCTGTTCCTGATTGACAACCCTGATATTTTTTCAGATATCGAAACCAGGGTAAGGGAAAAACTTGGAATTGCAGCACCGCCTGCCGGAGATGAAAAAGCCGGAAAAACCGGAATATAATGGTTCAGTAAATCAGGAGTTATGATATGACAGGCAATGAGGCCAGAAAAATTTTTATTGAATATTTTAAAAAACACAATCACCAGCATGTAAGATCGTCTTCCCTTGTTCCAAGAGATGATAAAACACTGTTATTTGTCAATGCGGGAATGGTCCAGTTCAAACGGGTGTTCACAGGAGATGAGAAAAGGGATTATTCAACTGCCGTAACCGCCCAGAAATGTGTCCGCGCAGGCGGAAAACATAATGATCTTGAAAATGTAGGATATACGGCTAGGCATCATACTTTTTTTGAAATGCTGGGTAATTTTTCCTTTGGTGATTATTTCAAGGAAAAGGCCATTGATTTTGCCTGGGATCTTCTCACAAACGGATACGGATTTGAAGAACAGAAGTTGTGGGTTTCTGTTTTCAGGGATGATGATGAAGCATATGATATATGGAAAAACCGCATAGGAGTTCCTGAAAACAGGATTGTAAGGCTGGGAGAAGAGGATAATTTTTGGTCAATGGGCGATACCGGGCCATGCGGGCCGTGCAGCGAGATTCATATTGACCGTGGAGTTGAATTCGGATGCGGTAAAAAAGACTGTGCTGTGGGTTGTGACTGTGACAGATGGCTTGAATTGTGGAACCTTGTTTTCATGCAGTTTGAACGTGATGAAAACGGCAACATGACTGAGCTTCCAAAACCCAGTATTGATACGGGCCTGGGTCTTGAAAGAATTATCTCGGTACTTCAGGGGGTTCCCACAAATTTTGATACTGATCTTTTTGTCCCGATAATGGAAAAGGTTGGTGAACTTTCCGGCAGAAAAAGGCATGAATCCGAACAGGTGGAAGTTGCCATGAAGGTTATTGCAGATCATTCCAGGGCAACTGCATTTCTGATCTGTGACGGAGTCCTGCCGTCAAATGAAAACCGCGGCTATGTTCTGCGCCGGATCATGAGGCGGGCCATACGCTATGGAAGAAGCATCGGGCTTTCAGAGCCTTTTATGCATGAAACCGTTAAAACTGTTTTTTCCATTATGGATGAAGCTTATCCTGAACTTAAGGAATCTTCCGCCTTTATACTCAATGTGGTGAGAAATGAAGAAGAAAAATTTCTTGAGACCCTTGATACCGGCATGAAATTGCTGGACGCAACAATCAGGGAAACAATGGAACAAAAACGCTCGCCTGATGAATGCGCTGTCATACCCGGATCAGTATTGTTCAAGCTGCATGATACCTTTGGTTTCCCCCTTGATATTGTTGCTGATCATGTCAAGGAGATGGATATTGATCTTGACATGCAGGGATTTGAACGTGAAATGGCTGAACAAAAGGCAAGATCCAGGTCCAGGGTAAAATTTCAGGGAGTGCGGGATGCTTATAAGGATCTGACATCCAGCGGAGTTAAAACAATTTTTGAGGGTTATGACAGGATTGAATCCAGCTCAAGGGTCATTGCAATTGTTAAAAATGAGGAAAAAACAGATGCGGCTGATGAAGGCGACAAGGTTGAAATTGTCACCGAATCCACGGTTTTTTATGCTGAATCGGGCGGACAGGCAGGAGATTCAGGCATATTTGAAAATGCCGCCTGCCTTGTTTCCATTGAAGATACCCGAAAGGATCCTTCAGGAATAATTATCCACACCGGAATCGTGCAGAATGGCAGTATAAACCAGGGTGATATCTTTACCCTCAGGGTCGATGCGCACAAAAGGCAGAATACCGCCTGTAATCACAGTGCCACCCATATTCTTCATCATGCCTTGAGAAAAGTGCTTGGCGACCATGTGAAACAATCCGGTTCCCTTGTGACTCATGACCGTTTAAGGTTTGATTTTACCCATTTTGCATCTGTTTCGCCGGAAGAGCTTAAAGCAGTCGAAAAAGAGGTGAATTTAAGGATATGTGAAAATGTTCCGGTTATCATACGTGAAATGGGCATGGACGAGGCGGTAAAACTTGGAGCCACAGCTCTTTTTGAGGAAAAATACGGTGATGTGGTCAGGGTTGTGTCCCAGGGTGATTTTTCCTGTGAGCTGTGCGGAGGAACCCATGTTTCCAGAACCGGAGACATAGGCATGTTCAGGATTGTATCAGAGGGAGGTATTGCTTCCGGCATCAGAAGAATTGAAGCTGTAACAGGACTGCGTGCCCTTGAAACTGTTCACAATGATCAGGATATTATTGATTATACTTCAAAACTTTTAAAAGCCCCCAGAGAAGAACTTGCCACAAGGATTGAAAACCTCGTCAAAGAAAAAAAGGCCCTTGAAAAGGAAATTATTTCTCTCAAGGGAAAAATGGCATTGAAATCCCTTGAAAATATTGAAGATGAAATCAGGGAAATTAACGGAATTAAAGTGCTGTCAAAGATGGTCAATATTGAAAATCCTTCTCAAATGAGGGACCTTGCAGATAAATTCAAGGTTGCAATAGGCTCTGGGATCATTCTTCTGGGAGCCATTTCAAAGGGCAAGGCTCTGCTCACTGCCGTGGTAACAAAGGATCTGACTGACAGGTTCAAAGCCGGTGATATTGTGAAAAAAGCTGCTGCAATTGTCGGAGGCGGAGGCGGAGGTCGTCCTGATATGGCACAGGCAGGGGGCCCGAATCCCGCAAAACTTGATCAGGCACTTGAATCCGTTTACCAGACTGTTTCATGACCGCTTATTTCATAAGAAGGCTGCTTCTGGTGATACCTACATTCATCGGTATCACCATAATGGTGTTCACCATTACACGGTTTGTGCCCGGAGGCCCCATTGAACGCATTATTGCCAATGCAAGGGCCATGCAGATGGGTCAGCAGGGTTCTTTGTCTTCGCATACGCCGGGCAGTGGACAGCCCCTTTCCCGGGAACAGATCAGGCGCCTCAAAGCCTATTACGGATTTGACAAGCCCGTTCTTACAAGTTATCTGATCTGGCTTGGTAAAGTATTAAAAGGTGATCTTGGCAGATCCACAAGGTATTACGATCCTGTATGGGACATGATAAAGGAAAGAATACCTGTTTCACTTTATTTTGGAATCTTAAGCCTTGTTCTGATCTATGGTGTGTGTATCCCTCTCGGCATGGCAAAGGCTGTACGCCACAGAACAGGGTTTGATAATATCACTTCTGTCATTATTTTTATTGGGTATGCCATACCAGGATGGGTGGCAGGGGTTCTCATGCTGGTATTTTTTTCATCACACTTTGATGTTTTCCCCCTGGGAGGGCTTGTATCAGAGTTGTTTGACAGTATGACCCCGGCAGAAAAGATTTGCGATCTTGCATGGCATACCGTACTTCCGCTGCTTTCATATGTTATAGGTTCGTTTACCGTGATGACCCTTCTTATGAAGAACACACTTATGGACAACCTGTCTGCAGATTATATGCGCACTGCAGTTGCCAAGGGCCTTCCCTTTAAAAAAGCTGTCCTGACCCATGCAATGCAGAACAGCCTTATTCCTGTTGCCACAAGTTTTGGAAATAATATTTCCATTCTCCTGATGGGGTCATTTTTAATTGAAAAGGTGTTTAATATAAACGGAATGGGGCTTCTTGGTTACGAATCCATTCTTGACAGGGATTATCCCGTTGTAATGGGGATTCTTGTAATTTCATCCCTGCTTTTCATGATTGGGAATATTTTGTCCGATATCTGTGTTGCCATTGTGGATCCGCGGGTGAGGTTCAGATGATGAGATGCCTGAATCCTGTCACCCGCAAAAAGATCAGACGGTTCTGTTCAATTAAAAGGGGATTCTGGTCTTTTGTCATTCTCATGGCAATGATTTTAATATCATTCTTTGCCGAGCTGTTCATCAATTCAAGGGCTGTGCTGGTATATTATAACGGACATTTTTATTTTCCCACTTATTCCGCAATGATTCCAGGCAGGCAGTTCGGGCTTGGGTATGACTATGAGACCAATTATCGTGAACTTGAGAAACGTTTTGAAAAAAAACATGGTTCCGATTTTGTCATCATGCCTCCGGTTCCATATAATCCATATGAAAACGATCTTAAACTCAATGCCTATCCGCCTTTTCCCCCTTGCTTCAGGGAAAGGCATTTCCTTGGCACTGATAACGCCGGAAGGGATATTCTGGCACGTCTTGTCTATGGGTTTCGTACTGCAATTATTTTTTCCTTTGCACTTCTTGTCATGAATTACACCATTGGTATTACAATAGGATGTACCATGGGATATTTTGGCGGAAAATTTGATCTTGTTTTTCAGAGAATAATTGAAATATGGAATAATATCCCTTTTCTTTATGTAATCATCATAATTGCTTCAATAGTTGTTCCGAATTTCATGATTCTGATACTTATCATGGCATTTTTCGGATGGATAGGCATAACCTGGGTTATGCGTACCATGACCTACAAGGAAAAGAATAGGGAATATGTCATGGCAATAAGGTCCCTTGGCGCATCCCATGCCAGGATTATCTTCAGGCATATAATTCCCAATACAATTTCTGTTATTGTAACCTATGCGCCTTTTGCAATTTCAGGAGGGATAGTTTCCTTAACTTCCCTTGATTATCTGGGCTTTGGCCTGCCTGCGCCGACTCCGTCATGGGGTGAGCTTCTGTCTCAGGGATGGCGGAACATGGAAGCATGGTGGATAGTATCTTCAGTTGTGGCTGCACTTGTCATAACCCTGATGACTGTGACATTTATAGGAGAAGCCATCAGAGAGGCATTTGACCCGAGGCTCCATACAAGCTATGAATAAATAAGCCTTAATAGACTTTTCTTTTTGAGAATCCTTTGCCAAGAACGTTAAAAGTGTTTTCAGTGATCAGGAATGCGTCCGGGTCAATTGTGAAGACAATTTCTTCTATTCGCTTGATCTGAAATGTGTTCACAACAGTCAGAATTATATTTTTGGCTCTGCCGGTATATGCTCCTTCTCCTTTGAGAAAAGTGGCTCCCCGCCTGAGTTTTTTCATGATTTCATCTGCGATTCTGTCCGGCATGTCTGAAATGATATAAATGAGTTTTCTCTGGTTGAAAAGGGTCATGCAATATTCAATAACCTGAGAGGTAACAAAGCTCATGGCCATTGAATAGAGAATCAGGTCAATATCCATTGTCCCGAATGAAAAAAGAAAAAGGACAAAATTGAATGCAAAATTATATGTTCCAATGCGTATGCCAAATTTCTGGTTCAGCATGACTGATATGATATCATTTCCTCCTGCAGAACCCAGCGATCTGAATACAATTCCTGCACCTGCTCCGACAATTGTTCCGCCTGCAAGAGCTGCAAGCATGAGATCCTTTACAGGAATTTCAAAACTGATGAAATCAATGGCAAAGGTCAGTACAATTGTGCCGTAAAGGCTGTACAGAAGAAAACGCCTGCTTATCAGCAGCCAGCCTGAAATAAATACAGGAATGTTTAAAATAAAATACCAGATTCCAGGTGTGAACAATTTTGTATAATAATAAAGCAGAATGCCTGCACCTGAAAATCCGCCCGTGATCATGCCGTTTGGAATCACAATAGCCTTAAGCCCGATTCCGAGAATGATGCTGCCTGCGGTGATCAAAAAAAGATTCCATGGAACGGAGTATGTAATATTCTGTATTTTCATGATGAAACCTCACTTGTATTTTTGAAAAGAGGCCATAATAATACAAAAATTTGATACATACAATGGAAAAGACTGAACTGACAAACCTTTGAAAGCTGGACGGATTCAATGGAAACAGCCCTTAGTTATGATGCTGCAAATTATCCTTGGGCTGCAGGCGTAATAAAATCCAAATCAGTATTTATTCTTTCTGCTGAAGAACCGATTCAATAAATTCATATCGGAAAGGATCTGACATCTTTTTCAGGGCTGCAGCTGAAGTATTTTTTACAGGGGTGTGGCCTGAACCGTTAAAAACAGTCTGGGTGCCATTGCTGAATTGAATATGGTATCGTGGCCTGATACCTTTTCCAGTGGTACCGAAACTTACCTGGGAATTTTTGTCGGACTGCATATTGTTGAACACGCCGGTTAAAAATTTAGGTGATAATTGTTTCACGAGATTTTCATCCCACGCAATTCCTGTCCCGGATTTCTGACTGCCTTGTTTTTTTCTGGGTTTTATTTTATTTATTCCAGTGACCAGTGAATTGATTCTTACACTCAGGTTTTTGACAGAACGTTTCTGGATCTCTCCTTCAGCCTGGGGCCTTAAAAGATCAAGCTTTACATTTATCTGCTCATATGCTTCCTTTGAACCTTCAAGGTCATTTTTTGTGATTAGTTCGTTAATGTTTTCATACATTCTGTTGATTTCCTGACGTGATTCCCTGAATTTGTCGGGGTTCATCTTTCCTCCTTATTTTTTAAGCCGGATCAAACTTTTTAATCCTACACCTGTTGAACTTATAATTCAAGGATTTATCCGGTACCGGTGATATGTTCAATATGCCGGAAACAGCCGGATATGTCAGGTGGCAGGGTTTTTTCTATCCTGATGCTTCGGATTTTTTTTTCTCAAGTTCTTCCCAGCGTTCATACAGGGCGTCAAGTTTTTCCTGGGCCTGTTTGAGCTCTGAGCAATGGAGGCTCATTTTTTCAGGATTATTTATGATTTCAGGAAGCTGGATCTTATCTGTCAGCAGATTTACAAGTTTTTCAGCATTGGATATTTTATCTTCAATATGATCTAACTCGTATTTGTCTTTATATGAAAAGATCTTGCCGCTGGATTTTTTTTTCTTTTGCTTTGGTTTATGGTTTTTTGGGGTTTTTCCTGATTTATTATGCAGAGCCTGCCTGAATTTTATGATCTGGCTGAAATCTTTGAAAAATGTACCTGAAGATTCAGGATCAAGATACAAAATTGTGTTGCAGACCCTGTCCATCAGGTATCTGTCATGGGAAACGATCACCACTGCTCCTGCAAACTTTCTTATACTGTCTTCAAGCACTTCTAAGGAAATTATATCAAGATCGTTGGCAGGTTCGTCAAGAAAAAGGATGTCGCACGGGCTCAGCATCAGGTTTGCAATCAGTATCCTTGCCTTTTCTCCGCCTGAAAGATTTTTTACAGGCATTTCAAGTTGATCAGGCATGAACAGGAACTGTTTTGCCCAGGACACAATATGAATTGAGCGCCCCCTGTAATTGACGCTGTCGCCTCCTGCAGGGTTCAACGCCTGTTTTAATGGCATCTCAGGCTCAAGCGCAGAGCGGGTCTGATCAAACACCGCTGTTTTAAGTTCCTGAGCCCATTCCACTTTTCCTTCATCCGGCTGTATTTTTTTTTCAAGTATGGACATGAGGGTGGATTTGCCGCTTCCATTGTCACCTGCAATACCAAGGCAAAAACCAGGCCCCATTTCAAAGCTCAGGTCTGAAAATAATATCCTGGTTCCCATTGATTTTTTCAGGTTAAAGGCCCTTAACAATTTTTTTGTCTGTCTGCCTGTTGCAGTGAAATCCATTTCAGGTGCAGCGCAGATTCTGTTCTGGGTTTTTAAAATCTGTAATTGGGCTTTAAGCTGCTTTGCCTGTTCAATACGGTATTTTGCCTTGGTTGTTCTGGCTTTGGGCCCCTGACTCAGCCATTGTTCTTCTCTTTTTACTCTGGTTTTTAAAGATGATTGCTGTTTTTGCCTTGCAGCCAGGAATTTTTCTTTTTCTTTTTTAAATTTTCGATAGGAACCATTGATCCTGAAATAACCGTCAGGATAAAACTTTCCTATTTCCATTGTATTCCTGCAGATGTTTTCCAGAAAAGCCCGGTCATGGCTGACACATATGAAGGAAAAACCGGCATTTTTCAGTATATTTTCCAGCCATAAAATACCTTTTATGTCAAGGTGATTGGTAGGCTCATCAAGCAGAAGCACATCGGGCTGGCAACATAATGCACAGGTAATGGCAAGCTTTTTTTTCCATCCTCCGGACAGGGATTTCACATGTATGGAAATATCAGAAAAATTGCCTTGTCCCAGGGCTTTTCTGATAATTTTGTGTTGATGTTTATCATCAAATCCAAATTTTTTTGTTTCATTGTACAGAACCTGTTCAATTGTATACTCAGGGTTAAGACAGTCTTCCTGGGGAAGATAAATAAAACGGAGCCCTTTTTGCGTTATCACTTCACCCTGATCAGGGTCAGTTTGGCCTGCAATGATTTTAAGGAGAGTTGATTTGCCTGATCCGTTCATTCCTATAAGCCCGAGCTGTTCATACGGCTTAAAATCAATGGACAGGCCGGTGAAAAGTGTATCATCTCCATATGATTTTGAAATGTTTTTAAGGCTGAAAAGAAAACTCATGGCAGGTCATCGGTTCCTGGTCTGTGTATCTGACGATGGACGCGTATCATTTTAATAATAAAACTTGCTGCCAGCGCAAGACTTATCAATATAATAAAGCTTGCGGCAAAAAATGTCATGATAAAACTAAAAGGATCGGAAAGAGAGTATGAGCCAATGATAAGGTCAATACCGAACACCATAAAAAAAACAGATGCAAGGGTGAGCATTATCTGAAGAAACCACCACATTTAAAATCCTTTATTATTATGCTACAGGCAAAATTTCAGGCAAGTTTAACCTTATCGTTTTAAAAAATCAAACCAATTTATAAACACATTGATTTGTATTGGCAAGCCATTATAATGAAGTAAAAACTTCTCAGTAGAAAAGGAAAAAATCATGAGAATTCTGGTTATTGAAGATGATCTGAAAATAGCTGAATTTATCCAGAAGGGCCTTAAAACCTCCGGATTTGCAGTTGATCATGCAGAAACAGGCACCATAGGGCTTGGCCTGGCCCTTGAAGAATCCTATGATACAATGATTGTGGATATCATGCTGCCTGAAATGGATGGAATCTGCCTGATCAGAAAAATCAGGCAGGAAAATATAAATACCCCTGTGATTATTTTAAGCGCAAAAGACAGGGTCGCAGACAGGGTAAACGGGCTTCAGGCAGGAGCAGATGATTATCTGACCAAACCTTTTGCATTTTCTGAACTGCTTGCAAGAATACAGGCCCTGATAAGAAGGGCAGGCAATATTACCGATCCTGTCAGGCTGTCATATGCGGATCTAAGTATTGATATTGTGAAACGTCAGGTCAGGCGGGGAGATAAAGTGATTGAGCTTCAGCCCCTTGAATTTTCTCTTCTTGAATATCTGCTGAGAAACAAGGAAAGGGTTGTTTCAAGAACAATGATTATGGAACATGTGTGGGATTATAATTTTGATCCCATGACAAATGTTGTCGAAGCCAGAATATGCCGGCTCAGGGACAAAATTGACAAGGGATTCGACCCAAAGCTCATCCATACTGTGAGAGGGGCGGGATATGTGCTGAAAACACCATGAAACATAAGATTTTTCATACCATTGCCTTCAGGCTGACATTGTGGTTTACGGGAATTTTCACTGTATGTTCCACAGTGGCGTTCGGCCTTTTTTATTTTCTTGCTGTACAGACCCTGCAGGCGCAGACTGATCAGGAACTTCTCGACAATGCTTCCAAATTTACAGCAATTATTCAGCGCAACGGGCTTGCAGGCGCAAGAGAACTTGCTGTGGTGGAAGCCCAGGCAGCCGGTGAAAAGCTGATTTTTTTCAGGCTTGTGTATCCCACAGGAGAAGTTTTTGCCTCTTCTCACATGTCATATTGGCAAAAGGTTCGTGTAAGCCCTTATGCATTGAAAAATCTGGTACTTAACAAAAATAATATATTTGAAACCATTGAGCTTCCTTCAACCGGGCAGAAAGCCAGAATACTTTACAGCTTTGTTGCTGCAAATGCTATTCTGCAGACCGGCGTGGCAGTGGACTATCAGAAATTTTTGTCTGCATTCAAACGGGTTTTTACAGGAGCTATGGGCTTTATTATTATTTTTTCCGCTGTATCAGGCTGGCTTCTTGTGCGCAAGACATTGTCAGGGGTTGAAACCATTACAAGAACCGCAAGAAATATAGGTGCAAGCAATCTTGAAGCCAGGGTGCCCCAGACAGGGCGCAGAAACGAACTTGATGAACTGGCCATCACTTTTAATTCCATGCTTGACAGAATTGAGGAACTTGTCAGGAGTATAAGGGAAATGAGCGATAATATTGCCCATGATCTGAAAAGCCCCATTACACGCATTCGGGGGTTTGCAGAACTTGCGCTTACAGCAGGAACAGATAACATGGAAGAGTACAGGATCATGGCTTCCAACACAATTGAGGAATCTGACAGGCTCCTTGACATGATAAACACCATGCTGGTCATTTCCAGAGCCGAGGCAGGACAGGAAGATTTCAGTTTTTCTGAAATTAATCTGTCAAAGATGATCATGGATGCATGTGACCTGTTTACCCCCCTGGCCGAGGATAAAAATATTTCCCTGGTCTGTGATATCAAAGATGAAATTCATGCGTATGCAGATATGAAAATGCTTCAGCGGGCATTTACCAATGTTCTGGACAATGCCATAAAATATACTCCTGAAAACGGAAAGGTGATTGTCAGGGCTTTTATCATGGAGAACATGATTCATGTCGAAATCAGGGATACAGGTATTGGAATTGACCCTGCATATGCATATAGGATTTTTGACAGGTTTTTCAGGGCTGAATCCTCACGCACCACGCCAGGTACCGGCCTTGGGCTGTGCCTGGCCAGAACCATTGTGCGCCGGCATAAAGGGGATATAGTTCTTGCGCAATCTGATGAGTCAGGCTCGGTTTTTTTAATGACATTACCATATGATAATATTCAGGTCATTTAATCGTCATATTTATGTTTTATAGTTAAGACCAGTAAGAGTACATTGGTTTTAATCATAATTGAATAAAGGAGAGTATGATGAAAAGGATAAAGCATTTTTTTCTGATCATTATTGCAGTGACACTGGTTGCAGCCCCTGTTGTTGCAGCGGCTGACAATGGTGCTGTAAACATGGTGCCGGTAAATTTTACAGCCATAGCAAGCAAGGCAAAGCCTGCTGTGGTCAATATTCAGACAGAAAAGATCATAAAAGGCGGGGGAAGAGTTTACAGGCATTTTTTTGGCCAGCCCTTTGGCGGGGATCAGAACCCTTTTAATTATTTTTTTGCTCCGTTTTTTAACCAGATTCCACAAAACAGAAAGGAAAACAGTCTGGGGTCAGGTTTTATAATAACAAGTGACGGCTATATTGTAACAAACAATCATGTGATTAAAGATGCAGATAAAATAAAGGTAATCCTGTATGATAAAACAGAATACGAAGGGACAATAGTTGGTACTGACCCCATCACTGATCTTGCTCTTATAAAAATCAAGGCGAGAAATCTGACTCCTCTTAAATTCGGCAATTCTTCAAAAGCCAAGGTAGGGTCATGGGTTGTTGCCATAGGAAGTCCGTTCGGGCTTGAACAGACAGTGACAGCAGGAATCATCAGTGCCAAGGGCAGGATAATCGGATCAGGGCCTTATGATGATTTTTTACAGACAGATGCATCAATCAACCCGGGAAATTCAGGCGGCCCTTTGCTGAACCTCAAAGGCGAAGTCATCGGCATAAACACAGCCATAATAAAATCTGGTCAGGGAATAGGGTTTGCAATTCCTTCAGACCTTGCAACCGGAGTAATTGATCAGCTGAAAAGAAAGAAAAGTGTTTCCAGAGGCTGGATGGGGGTTGCCATTCAGAATGTAACTAAACAGCTTGCCAAATATTACGGGATCAGGGAAAAACAGGGAGTTTATGTTGCCAAGGTTTACAAGGGCGATCCTGCGGACAAAGCAGGTATCAGGCAGGGCGATGTAATCTGCCGGGTAAACGGTAAAACAATTAAATCCTCACGGGATCTTAGCATGACAATAGCAGGCTCGCCTGTGGGTGCAACGGTCAAGGTGGAATTGATAAGAAATGGCAAACGGAAAACAGTGAAAGTCAAACTTGGCAAAAGACCCGATAAAGGCTCTGAAACAATTGCGGCAAATAATGGGTATGATATTTTTGGATTAAGGCTGAAGCCCATGAATTCAGATCTGGCAAGACGGCTTGGATATCCTGAGGATATCAGGGGGCTTGTTGTCATGGACGTCAAATCAGACAGTACTGCTGCTGCAACTGATGTACGCCAGGGAGACCTTCTGATGGAGATAAATCATCACAGGGTTAAGACCATTGAACAATACCAGAATTATCTTGGAAAACTTGGCAGGGGCGACATGGTTCAGCTTCTGTTCAGAAGAGGCAACAGCCATGTATTTGTTATAAGTTTTGAAAAACCGTAATCATATATATTCAATATATTGTATTTTGCGGCATTCTTTTGTTTTTAAAAGAATGCCGCTTTTTTTTAAAGCTTGACAAAGATAAGGGAAATCAAATACTTATTTTAACAAATTTTAAGGTATTAACGTCTGCGTACAAAGGAAAGGATACATGATGGAGGAACTGGAAGGAATCCTGGAACTGGACAAATCAGAAGGTATATATATTGATATCGGAACAAAAGTATATCTTGAAATTGAAGGGGTTAATTTTTCTGTTACAAGTATTTTTATTGGTCTGCTTAAGGATGAATTTCTGCTCGTAACTCTTCCTAAAAGATATAAGAGCGTTCAGAACAAATTGTTTCCCTCCAATAAAATGGTTGTCAAGTACCTTTATGATGGTTCTGTCTTTGCCTTTCAGACAAATGTCATTGAAACCATAACTACTCCCATCAAAGCCCTTGCCATTGAATATCCAAGAGTGGTTCAGGAAAGAGAGCTCAGGGTGGTCAAACGCAATAACGTGATCATTCCGGGCAGGGTGGAAGCAAAAAAGACACAGTTCAGGGTCGTTGTTTTTGATATAAGCAGAAAAGGGTGCTGCTTTAAATATATTGATAATGTAAAAAATTTCACATCCCTGAGAGAAGGAGACCTTTTAAGGATTTACTGCAGTTTTCCTGGTGTGGCTGACGAAATCGGAGCACTTGCATGTGTTAGGAATACCAGGCGTGAAAAGGAACAGGTTTCAGTGGGAGTGGAATTTCAGGATATGACAAAACCTTTTTTGACCGCATTAATGCATTTTCTGTTCTCAATTGAGGATTTTGCATGAATTTTAGGGAAAAACAGGTGGTGGAGCTGAGGGGGATCGAACCCCTGACCTTACGGCTGCCAGCCGTATGCTCTCCCAGCTGAGCTACAGCCCCACGTTGAAAAGCAATACCTAAATAATAGATTGAATCTTTTCTGTCAATAAAAAAATAAACTTGGATATTAAATCAATAAATCATTGACATCAGGTTTTATGAAAAGATATTATGCTACGTTTATTTGATCAGGACGTTTTTTTATGTTTGAAAGAAGAGGGCTAAGGAGAAACTGATGCTGCGTTATTTGCGTGAAAATACCGGAAACTGGATCATTAAATTTTTTCTTGGGATCATTGTGATAGTTTTTGTTTTTCTCGGTATAGGCTCATTTGGATCAAAACGGAAGGATTCCGTTGCCACCATCAATGATGTACCTGTTACAATAAAAGAATACCAGAGAGCCTATGATGCCCTGGTGGAACAGGTAAGGGCGCGGTTCGGGAAAAATTTTAATGAAGATATTCTCAAGGCCCTTAATGTAAAACAGCAGGCCCTGGATTCACTCATTGATAAAAAGCTGATTCTTGCTGAGGCAGACCGTCTTGATATTAATGTGTCTGACAAGGAACTTCAGAACAGCCTGCTTTCCATTAAAGCTTTTCAGAGGAATGGAAAATTTAATCTGGGCCAGTATAAAAGAGTGCTGAGCATGAATGCCTTAAATCCTGAAATTTTTGAGCATGACCAGGCAAATGCCATACGTCAGCAGAAAATCAGGGATATGGTGTTCAGTACAGTTACAGTATCAGATCTTGAGGCGGAAAACTGGTATCTGTTCAGAAACACAAAAATGGCCGTGAATTATCTTTTTTTCAATCCTTTGGAATACACAGATATTCATCCCGAAGAAGCACGGGTCAAAGCTTTTTATTCTGAACATAAAGATCAGTATAAATCAAAACCTGCCTTAAAAGTGTTGTATATTAAATTTTCTCCTGAAGATTACAAAGACATGGTTTCTGTTACAAAAGATGCCATCAGAGAATACTATGAAGACCATCAGGATGAGTTTAAAACTCCTGCAAAGGTAGAGGCCAGGCATATATTGATCAAGGTTGATCAGAATGCTTCGGAAGAACAGGTTAAAGCGGCAGAGAAAAAAGCCCTTGAAATTTATGGGCTTGCAAAATCAGGCAAGGATTTCGGGGAACTTGCCAAAAAATATTCCCAGGGCCCTTCAAAGGCAAATGGAGGATACCTTGGAATTTTTGACAGGAAAAGCATGATCAAACCATTCGGTGACAAGGCTTTTTCAATGAAACCCGGGGAAATAAGCAAACCTGTGCGCACAAGATTTGGCTGGCATATAATAAAGGTTGTTGCAAGATTTGATGCCTCTGTTAAAACTCTTGCCCAGGCTTCTGATACAATAAAAAAAGAACTTGCAAGACAGCAGATGAAAAATTTTGCCTATGACAAGGCAGGCGAGGCTTTTGATTCAGTGATTGACGGAGACAGCCTGGAACAGGTGGCCTTGATTGCCAAAAAGAAAATCCGTGAAACAAAACAGTTTACAAAGGATGGGCAGGGACTTGATATGCCGGAAGCCCGTGAATTTGCAAAACAGGCATTTGCTCTTCCTTTGAATGAAATAAGCGATGTCAAACAATTTGGCGATACTTATTATCTCATAAAACCGGTTAAGAAAATAAGCCCTGCTGTAATGGATTTTGTCAGGGTAAGGGAAAAAGTGGCAAAGGACCTGACAGCCAGGCTTCGGAAAGACAGAGCCCTGAAACTTGCCAGGGCAGGTTTGAAAAAGGCATTGAAAGCAGGCGGGTTTGATAAAATTGCAGGCAAAGGTGTACCGGAGCTCAGAACTACGGCATTGTTCACACGCAATGATGTGATAAAAGGCGTTGAAAATTCCGATGAGTTTATAAAGGCAAGCTTTTCCCTTGATTCTGAACATAAAATTTACCCTGAAGTAATTAAATCTGCTGCAGGATATTATCTCATTGAATTTAAGGAAAAGAAGATACCTGACAGAACTGAGATTGCCGGAAATCTTGATAAGATGAAAGCCATGATTATCAGAACAAAAGAAATCAAAACTTTTCAGGCATGGATGACTGCACTCAGAAAACAATACGATATTAAATATAATCCTGATATGCTGTAGAGGATCTCAGGGCGAAATGAAAAAGGAGGAAAAATTCAGGATTTTTCCTCCTTTTTAAATTTTCATTCCCTCTTGCTTCAATGGGCGGGAAAGCATGGCAGATACAATCTGAACCGGGTGAATTCAGGATTTCATCTGTTTGGGCGGCAGCTTGTCCAATGGCTCAGATACATTATTTCTAAGATAGTAATCCAGGTCAAATAATTGCTTGAAACTTAAATCCTTGAACTGGATATGGCGTTTTCTGACCTTCATTGAACTGAAGGATGGAGCATTGGTTAGTTCATAATCTGCAACGGTTTTAAATGGCAGGTCTCCAACATAATAACCCATGCTGCTTAAAAATACAGTTTCTTCCTGTTCAGTTTCTTCCTGAATGTCACCACTGCTTGTGTCTATATATTTAAAAGCCAGGCCACCCATACTTATGTCAATGATCTGCCCAAGCTTATGCGAATGAGGGCTTATTGCAGCATAAGCCCCTTCAACAGCTTTGTATCTTTTGTTTTTCCGCCTTTCAACGGTTCTTTTTCTGCCCACCATGAACTTTATTCCCTTTATTTGAAATAATTTTTAAATTCAGTAAAATTATTGAATGCACAATTTATGCCAATTTTCATTAAAAGACATATATGATATTTTTTTATAATAAACTCTATAATATCAAGTAGATAAAATCAAGACTGCCAAATATATTTTTTATTGCACATCAGGAACCTGTCAATTTGTTGGCGCTGATAAATTTTTTTCATGGAATTTTGACAGATTCAGGGAAAAATTAGTAATAAAATTATGTATTTTATTACATAAAAACTTACATTTTTTCCTCAAAGATTTTTTGATCCCTGTTTTTTCTGACATTATCCGGAGTAAAGATTCTGCCGCTTATTACAATATAAACCCCGCATGGCAGGGCCTGTACCGCGGCAACTGCAGAGCCCAGATTAAATACAGCGTCACTGGTTTTGAATTTGGCAGGTTCCATTGCACCGGTCAGGACAATTGTCTTATCCTTTATGCATGACAGTACTTTTCCTGTCTCCACCATTGTGTCTGTTCCGTGGGTAATGACAACCCTGTCATCAGGTGCTGACTGTACTGCCTTGAGAATAAAGTGTCTGTCCTCGTCAGTCATGTCAAGGGAATCTTTTTTCAATAGCGATGAAACTTCATATTCAAAATTTACCCTTGCATTTTTCAAAATGTCATTGATATTGGAATCTCCAACCTCATATTTGCTCAAAGCATCAAAGTAAACCTTGTCAATGGTTCCTCCAACAGCGTAAAATTTGATTTTCATATTTATTCTCCCCATTTTTCTTTTTTTAACTCATCAAAATGTCTGAAAACCGACAGACAGACTTCATAATTGAATCCACGGTATCTTAAAAAGTTCATCATTTTTTTTTTCAGATTTTCCGCGTCAAGATTTTTCCAGGCTTTTATCCTGGTTTTTACAGCACTCATGGCCAGGTTCTGGTCATCATATTGATCCAGTATATTGTCAGTGATTGAGGGATCAATACCTTTATTTTTAAGTTCATATCCAAGGGCAAATTTTGATTTCGGGTTGTGATGTGCCCTTGATTCAACCCATAATTGAGCAAAATCATGGTCATTGAGATAATTTTTTTCCACCAGAGAATCAATTATTTTACGGGAAATGGAGTCCTCTGCCCCTTTTTTTTTAAGAAATATGCGAATTTCATAAATGCTTCTTGGGCGAAGGCTTAAGTATTTTAATGCCATATTCATATAATGACCTGTTGCGTGTTCATTTTTTTCCATTTATTTTATCCCATAATTTTACAGGGGTTTTTAATATTGTTCCCATCATGTTAATCAGCCCTTTGCCAACTGCGGAAGGATGCAGAGGCATGACATCGGGATCGGAAAGTTTACCGGTTGCTTTTACGGGAACAGAGATCAGTCTTCCTCCAAGAAGTGTATTGACAACAGGTATGTTTTTGATGATGAGGTCAATTGTTTTAAACGGAGAAATAAGGCAGGTAATATTCATGTCATCTTTTATGGGATCAATCCATCCTGAAAACACAAGAGTCATGTCATTGCCGTCAATTATTGCCTTTTTAAGCAGAATTCTGCTGTTTTTGATATCAGCATCCACAAAAAGAGTTTCATATGCAAACCCGTGCTGTGTAAGGTTGGGCAGTTTCCCCCTGAAGATCTTTGAAATATTTAAAAGTGAAAGTATCCTTGACAGCAAGGTCAGTTTGTATATCCTTCCTTTTGCCGCCTCAAGCTTGATGGATCCGTTCAGGGATTCTGCGAGCCTGTTTTTATCCGCTGATGTGCGTATATCAATATCCAGTGAATATCTGCCGTCCATGAGGTGTTGATCGTTGAAAAGACAGGTCAGAAGCTTCTGAATGTTTGGTTTGTCAGGCGCGCTGAATTTTACGGTGGCCTGAACTGTTTTGCCCTTCAGGTTTATAAAGCCTGTGGACTCAAGGTCACATAAAAATGCTTTTTTGAGCCTTATATAGGAGGTATCATTTTTTAAAACCAATGCAGCATCTGTATTGGTTATAATCCATTTTTTTATGCCTATTTCATCTGCATGTAAATCAATACGTTTAAAAGGCATGGTTTTAATGTCAAACCGGAGTGCCGGGGATTCTGCAAAGGCGGAATCAAGGTTTATGTGGCTTATTGAAATATTCAGGTTCCCATTGTCAGTTTTTCTTATGATAACGGGCTGGCTTTCAGTAAGATTATTTAACTGCCCGGCCCAGAAGCTTTCAGGAACAAGCATTTTATCAATGGTTCTGGTATCAAGCACGCCTGTAAAACTGAATTTTGGTCCATCAGAATCCCGACTGAAGGACAGATGGGCATCGGAAAATTCAGAATCTGAAATTTTCAGGCTCACAGGGAAAAGATCACTTATTTTTTTACCCTGCATATCCATTACCAGTTCCGGGCCTTTGGCAAACTTCAGACAGGTTCTGAAAAAAGTTCCTCTGTAACCTGATCCTAGGGAGCCTTTTTCCATAGTTACGGGAAGAGCGAAGCTGTCAAGATCTTTCCGGCTTATCATGGGGGAAAGCCATGAAATATCATAAATAATTCCCTGTAGTTCATTTAAATTCACGAAATGATTTGTAACATTAAATCTGCATGACATATTTTTTATCTGATCATGATATTGGGAGGCAGAAAGGTTCATATTTTTTCCTGTTCCTGCAAGTTCAAATTTCCATAGTTCAGGTGCGGAAACAGGCCCGGCCACCTGTATGGAATCGAGAAAAATTGTGCCTTTGCCAAACCTCAGCGGCAGGATTTTTTTTCTGATTCCGTCAAATTGCCTGGCCCAGGAAATGGTGGTACCGATATCAATGCTGGCTGTCCCGGAGTCAATACTCATTGTATATGGTTTTTTAAGCTCAAGGGTGAGATTCATATCCTTGAATCTGCTTTTATTGACAATGCCTGTGAGCCCTGAAATTGTTATCTGATCCGGGGAATATGTAAAACTCAGGTTTTCAAGGTCAATTTTTCCTGGAATTCGTTCATAGTTTCCTGAAATTTTGCACCTGTCTGCTCTGATATTCACAATCGGGGTATCTGACCCAGTTTTAAGCCTGAGATCAAGCCTGATTTCTGCTTTGCCCCGGATATCATGGACAAGGGACATCTCTTTTGTCAGGAGTGATTCACCAAACAGCCTGCTCAGAGTCTCCGGGAGTTCTGAAAGATCTGCATGCAGAAAAAAACTGCCGTTAAACGGAAAATCAGGGTAATCTGAAAGGTTGACAGCAAGCCTGCCATTTTCAAGTTTTGAATTTTTCAGGCTAGCTCCTGTTGTGTTAATGGTAAGAATGCCCCTGGAAATTTCTGCATTTCCATATACATGGTCTGCACTCAGGGCAGTTCCGGGAATATTTATACTGCCGTTCTCAAGCCTTCCCTTTAAATCCAAGCTTTTTTCATGGAAAAGATTTTCAGGTGAAGAACTGTGGAATATTACAGATACAGAAGGGACAAAACCTGATTTAAGAATATTGAAAATCGTGGTTGTAATTTCATTGTTCGCAAAAACATGTGCACTCATTCTGCCGGCCTGGGCTATATTGATATTTGTTCCTTCAAACCTGAGGTCAGGGTTTTTAAATCCTGTATTTTGGACATCTGCTGAAAAATGGAGACTGATCTGTGCTTCAGGGTAATTGAATGTGATTTTTTCAGTATTAATTTCAAGTTTATGGCCGGAAAACCTAAACCCTGTTTCAATTTTGTCAGAATCCAGAATCACCCTGCCTGCAGCGGACATGAATTTTGCTCTGTGCACCATTATTCTGGCTTTGATCTGGTTATTTGAATCAAGAACAGCGGAAATAACAGCTTTTTTTATTTTTATTTTCCCCAGGTTGATAAATTCCTTTATTTCAGGGGGAAGAAATTCAGATGAATCAAATTTTATATCTGCTATATCTGTCTTAACAGATATTTTTTTGGTCTTTTTTGACAATACAATACTGGAATTGATATTACCTGAATATCCAGATTCTGCATTCCGGATATTCAGACTGACTGAGTCCTGGTTATCAGGCAGAAAACTCAATATGGTTTTTAACAAGTGAGGAAGGCTGTTCATACAGGTTATTAGCTGGGGCATGCGGCTTGGCGGCCTGTTTTTTGAATATATGACGGCAGGCCTGGCAATATCTATTCTGTCGGCCTGTATTCTGCCTTTTAATGCAGCCTCAGTATTAAAAAAAATTTTCAGGTTTTTGATTTCAGCCCTGAAGTCTTCATTTATCTTTACTGCAAGTTCATGAAAGGCAATATTTGGAACAGGCAAAATATTTATTGTAAAATCGGAAAACTGCACATTATGCCCTGTTTCGGCAAGGATCAGGGAGTGAATCCGGGTTTTTACATATTCAGAATGTATCAGCCGGGGAGAAAAAAAATAAAGAGACATGGCTGCTGCAATGGTGCATGCAAACCACAGGACAAGGCATTTTTTTATCCATGAACCTGATTTTGAAAAAAACAACGGCATTATTTACCATGAAAGCCTGGAATGCTCTGCAAAATCTATGAAATCCGCCATTACAAGGCAGGTTTGATGCATAAGTATTTTTTTGATAGTTTCAGGCTTTATATTGTTCTGGTCAAAGTGCTTCATGGGCTTTTTGCCCATTGATTTTAAATACTGGTTTTCAATATCAAGCTCTGCAAGCTCATATTGTTTTTTTCTTGACTTACGCAGTGCAAGGTTCAGGGAAACAGAAGGCCTGGAGTTGATTTTTGAGATCAGTTCCACCCTTTTTTCAAGGTAAATCAGGCCGGGATCCTTGACAGCCCTTTTTTCATACATGATATTCAATTGTTTTTTTGCCTTGCCGAGGCCGGGGTAGGCATTGTAATAGGTTCCGGCGATTGTATCCCAGGGAAGGGCTCCGTCCAGGGAACTTTCTCCTGTTTTATCTGCCCTGTAAATCTGAGGGTATTTCACATCAGGCACAATGCCGCGTTCCTGTGTGCTTTCTCCTGATACCCTGTAGAATTTTGCATTGGTAAGTTTCAACCGGCCCCTGCCAAGCGGAATCAATTCCTGAACCGTTCCTTTTCCAAAGCTTCTGGAACCTGCAATAATACCCCGGTGATAATCCTTTATTGCACCTGCAAAGATTTCAGAGGCAGAGGCACTCATGCGGTTGATCAATACAATCAAAGGCCCTTTGTATTCGATGGAGGGGTCGTCATCATACAGACGCCCTGTCTGATATTTTGTTCTGATCTGTACCACAGGCCCTGATCTTAAAAAGAGCCCGGTCAATTGGTCAGCTTCCTGAAGAGAGCCGCCCCCATTGTCCCTTAAGTCAATTATCAGGCCGTCAATATTTTCTTTTTTAAGCTCTTTCAGCAGTTTTCTCACATCTTTTGTGGTGCTTTTATAATTTTTGTCTCCCCTGTGGTATGCATTAAAATCAATATAAAAATTGGGGATTTCAATAACTCCGATTTTAAGGATTTTATGGTTATGCTTAATTGTAATGAGTTTTTTCTGGGCAGATTGTTCTTCGAGTTTGACCTTGTCTCTTTTTATTTTGATTGTCATTGTGGAGCCTGATTTTTTTGCGGGAATGATTTTAAGCCTTACAATGGTATTCTTCGGCCCTCTGATCAGTTTGACAACATTGTCTATCCTCTGTCCTATGGTATCCCTTATTTCTCCTGTTTCTCCCTGGCCGACTCCGATTATCTTGTCGCCCGGCATGAGCAGATTTGATTTATCTGCAGGCCCTTTGGGAATGAGGCGGACAACTTTGGTGTATTCGTCATCGGTCTGGAGAACAGCGCCTATGCCTTCCAGGGACAGGCTCATGTGAATATCAAAATCTTCTGAAACCCTTGGCGGGAAATACTGGGTATGCGGGTCAAAACAGGAGGTCACAC
>CAYUOB010000008.1:0-42720 GCA_964446145.1 uncultured Desulfobacula sp. | reverse complement strand
CAATTATTTTTTATCTGCCATAACCATGATTTGTATTTCTTATATCTTATTTTTTTTTATATTGCATCAAAAAAATTAAAGGGCGGCTGTCATGCAGAATAACAACCGCCCACAAGTATTTCACGCCATAAATTATGACAGCTTATATATCATAGTAAAGGTAGAATTCATGGGGATGAGGACGGCTTATGACTTCCTTGACCTCATTTTCCATCTTGTATTCAATCCAGTAGTCTATGACATCCTTTGTAAACACATCGCCTTTGAGCAAAAATTCATGGTCTTCCTTTAATGCGTTCAAAGCCTCTTCCAGGGAGCCGGGAGCTGATTCAAGCTGGGCAAGTTCTTCAGGGGGAAGATCATAAATATTCTTATCCATTGGATCACCCGGATCAATCTTGTTCTGAATTCCGTCAATCATTGCCATTGCAATGGCAGAAAAAGCCATGTATCCGTTACAGGAGGGATCAGGCGTCCTGAATTCAAGACGTTTGGCCTTTGGAGAATCAGAATACATTGGTATACGGATTGCGGCACTTCTGTTTCTGCTGGAATATGCCAGGTTGATGGGAGCTTCAAATCCGGGAACCAGACGTTTGTATGAATTGGTTGTGGGATTTGTAATGGCGCAGACTGCCTTGCAGTGTTTCATGATTCCGCCTATGGCATAAAGAGCCTCATCAGAAACTCCTGCATATTTATTACCTGCAAACAAAGGATTACCGTCCTTCCAGAAGCTCATATGGGTGTGCATACCGGTTCCATTGTCACCATACAAAGGTTTCGGCATGAATGTAACCGTATGCCCGTATTTGGCTGCAACATTCTTAAGAACATATTTGAACCATGCAAGATTATCGCCCATGTTCAAAAGAGAATCAAACCTCAGGTCGATTTCAGACTGACCGGCAGACGCAACTTCATGGTGCTGGCATTCCATGGCAATTCCAAGTTCTTCCAGGGTAAGCATCATCTCGGTTCTCATATCCTGGTACTGATCTGCAGGAGGCAGAGGGAAATATCCATGTTTGGGCCGGATCTTGTAACCAAGATTCGGCATTTCATCTGTACCTGTATTCCAGTGGGCTTCAGGAGAATCAATTTCAAAAAAAGAAGCATTGGGATCTGATGCATACCTGATATTGCTGAATATGAAAAACTCAGGTTCCGGCCCGACATAAATTGTATCACCTATTCCCGTGCTTTTCAGATATTGTTCAACTTTTTTGGCGATACCCCTTGGATCACGGCTGTAGGATTCCTGTGTTATGGGATCATGGACATTACCTATGATGGCAAGTGTGGGAACTTTGAAAAATGGATCAATCTTGGCCGTATCAGGCTCAGGAATAACGATCATATCGGAATTATTGATATTCTGCCACGCTCTCATGCTTGAACCGTCAAATCCAAACCCGTTTTCAAACGCAGATTCATCAAGTTCTCCGAGCGGCACTGAAAAATGCTGCCATGTTCCAATAAAATCCATGTAACGGATATCAACCAGCTTTACATCATTTTCCTTTGCCATTGCAATTACATCTTTGGGTGTCATTTTACTTCCTCTCTTTTGTCTTGATATTAATATTCAGGTTAAAGTGCGTCTGTTCCGGTTTCACCGGTTCTTACACGGATTACCTGCTCAACGGGCAGTACAAATATCTTTCCATCTCCTATTTTCCCGCTGTTGGCAGCATTCCGGACAGTTTCAACCGTTTCATCTGTTCTCTCGTCACTCACAACTATTTCCAGTTTGATCTTGGGGACAAAATCCACAACATATTCTGCACCCCTGTATATTTCCTTATGTCCCTTCTGACGTCCGTATCCATTCACTTCGGTAACTGTCATTCCATAAATTCCAATCTCGCTTAAGGCTTCTTTGACATCATCCAGCTTAAACGGCTTTATAATGGCCTCAATTTTTTTCATTGTTCCTCTCCTTTACAATTATTTGTGGAAGGGTATTCAATATTGAATTTCGTATCTGTGCCAGTTGGTTCTGGTCTTCTATTTTTGCATCATTGTCAAGACTTCTTACATAAAAGACATCCACGACCTGGTCAACTTTTGTGGCAACCATAGCCACATTGACATTTAAACGATTTTTATACAAAGCATTGGTGACGGCGAACAAAAGCCCGGGAAAATCATAGGTAAAAACTTCTATAATGGTAAAAAAGCTGGAGGTTTCATTATCAATCCTGACTGTGTTGGATCTGAGCTTATGCCCGGAGTCCACCACAATACTGTCCGGTATTCTGTTCAGAATTTTATCAAGAAAACTGTCATCCCGAATGGCAAGAGCAAGATCTGATTCTGCCCTGTTCCATTTCTCATCCTCAAAAAGCCTGTCACGGGGAGCATTTACCATGAACACATCAAGGATATGGTCTTCTGCGAATGAATAGGCCTGGGAAGCAATAATATCCAGGCCGTTCATGAAAAACACTCCTGCAATTTTTGAATAAAATCCAGGTTTATCCTTTCCACATATGGACACAGTGCGGACATCAGAATTTTCCCCAGTTGAAATCTGCCAGTTAAAATCTTTGTCTTCAAGATTGCGGTAAAGATCAAGATGCTCCACAATACGCTGAGGAGCCATATGGATCAGATACCGCCTGGGCATGGATTCAAGCTGAAGCATCACCTCATCCTCATGCCAGCCTTCTTTCATGATTCTTAAAATTTCATTCTTTTTTCTGTCTATAATTCTCTGGGTTTTTCTTGTGGCAAGTTCACCTTTTTTAAGGATTCCCATTGTTTTAAGAAAAAGATCCTTTATCAGGTTTTCTGTCCATTCATTCCAGGCCTTGGGTCCTGTTGCCCTGGAATCTGCCACAGTGAGCAGATAAAGCATGCGCAAAAGCCTGACTTTCCCGATCCGGTTGGCCATGTATACTGCTGTTTCCTCATCAGCTATATCCCGGCGGGTTGCAGTTTTAACAAGGAGCAGATGATTTTCAATGAGAAAACAGGCATCTTCAATTTCAAAGGGTTTGAACCCAAAACGCTCCAGAATCGGCCTTGCTATCTTTGCCCCTGTTTTTGAATGTTCCCTTGCAGGATCTGATTTGCCTATATCGTGAAGCAGGGCTGTGAACAGCAGAAGATTTTTGTTTCTTACTTCGTTGAACACTGCAAAATAAAGCATATCTGTGACAGATTCGCTGTGGTCCTTGAAGCTGTTTATGATCTGAACACACCTTATTGAGTGCTTGTCCACCGGAAACAGGTGATAATGATTATACTGAATCCTGTTCACTATCTTTGAAAATTCCGGAATAAACTTTTCCAGGATACCTGTTGCCAGCATGACATTAAGCACATTGAATTCCCATAAAGACAATGATACGATTTTTTTAAATATCCTGATGCACTCAGGCCTGGTTTTGATATCATTATCCACAAGATGCAGAAATTCACTGACAACCCTTCTTGCCTCAACTGACAATGGGATCTTTGTTTTTCCGCTTTCAAGAAAAATTTTCAAAAGCAGTTCAGGATGCTGAAGAATAACCACTGTATTTTCAAAATAAAGCCTTCTTTTTTTGACCACAAGCCCGCTGATTTTTGTGGGACGAGGCCCTGATGAACATCTCTGAAGCCTGCATGAAGCAAGAATATCTTCAAATACAATCTGATTGACCTGCTTTAAAAAATCCATCCTGTTGTGCAGATCGCCAAGGAAACGCTCTACATCGGGCAATTTCCTGCCGGATCTGTACCCAAGCAGGTCTGCCAGATCCATTTGATACTCAAAATGCAGAGTATCGCATTTTCTTCCCGTGATATGGTGAAGAAAATTTCTTATTTTCCATATGTCATTCAGGGATTCTTCCAGAGATTGATATTCAAAATGTGATAAAAATCCATAATATTCAAGATCCCGTCTTATTCTGATATCTGATTTTATTTTTGCATACCATAAAAGGGTATGATAATCACGAAGCCCCCCAAACCCCGATTTTATATCCGGCGCAATAAGATAGGTGGAATCTCCGAAATCAAAATGTCTTTTTTCTCCGTGTTCATAAAGATAATTAAGAGTATCCTTTAAATGACCGGCAGCAAGCTCTGCCCTGAATTTTTCCATGAAAGATGTATATATAAGAGATGCTCCGCATATGAATCTTGCATCGAGAACAGTAGTCAGGATATCAAAACGGTCAAATGCCATTTCAAGGCATTCGTCAATATTGCGAACCGCATACCCCACCTCGAACTTTGCATCCCACAATGGATAGAGTATTTCCTGAACAAATGGCTCAATTTCCGGAGGCACCTGATCTTCAAACAAAAGCAGAAGATCAATATCTGAATGGATGCATTGTTCTTTGCGCCCATAGCCTCCAAGGGCTATCAGTGCAAGCGGAGTACCTGCAATCATCATTTTTCTTGCTGAGATGCTTTTTTCAAACATGGAAAGGAAATAGTCATCCAGCAGCCTTGTATGCTCCTCAAGGAAATGCCGCTCCCTTCCGCATAGAAATTCATCTATCAATGCGTTACGCTTTTCAACCAATATGCCGGTATTTGAATTTTCCATAATTAAATTCTTGCCACCTTGCACATTCACAAGCAATGGATGTGCCAAAGCCGGCCTGACGCTGATTTTAGTGTTTTACATCTTTGAATATGAAGCAGAAAAAAACAAGCAGCAGGTGATCATGCCAAAAATGTTATAAAATCAAAAAATAAAAAGCCATTTATGTAATTTAAGGATATGGGTTTATAAACCCTGGATAAAAATATCAGGAAAAGGATTTAAACCTGTTGTCCCGGGAGACTGCACAACAGATGCTGCAAGCAATCCCCATATTCCGCGACAGCCTGCAGCAAAGAGAATCATCTGAAATTATTCAGTCTTTTTCAATTTTTTCAGGCTCTTCTTTTTTGTCTTCAGCCTTGACTTCCCTGGTTGCTTTTTTAAAATTCTTTATTCCTTTTCCCAGGCCGGCACCAATTTCAGGCAATTTTCCCGCGCCGAATATGATAAGGATAATTACAAGAATAATTATCAGTTCCGGCATTCCAAGCCCACCAATCATAATACACTCCTATTTGCTTCATTTGTTTATCAAACCAAATGAAATCTATTAGCACTAAGCGATTAAAGTGTCAATCCTTTAGAAACTCAATGATTTTTAAAAACACTGCCGGTAAAATTAAAATAACATTATTGTAATATAATTCATTTGATTTTTTTTGCAGACAAGGCTTGTGAAAAGCCATACTGTGATTATTATCAGTATTTTAATATACTATTTGAACTTAAGTCCCCAAAAGGAGATACGTATGTCCAGCTCACAAAAAAACAATGATTTTCAGGGCGCCAGAAAATATGTTCTGGACCAGGAACTTGCTTCAATTGTCAATATATCAATGAAACTTGAAATGCCCCTGCTTCTCAAGGGAGAACCTGGAACCGGAAAAACAATGCTTGCCCATGCCATATCTGAAAGCCTTGGGATGCCCCTGATCGTGCTGAACGTAAAATCCAGCATGAAACTTGTTGAAGCTCTTTATCAATATGATACCCTGACCCGGCTCAATGACTCAAGATTCGGGGATTCCAAACGGGATGTGAGCAATATTGATGAATACATTAAAATGGGAAAAATAGGGCAGGCTTTCTGTGCTGAGCAGAAGACCGTACTGCTCATTGATGAAATTGACAAAGCAGACACAGATTTCCAGGATGATATGCTGGATGTTCTTGATCAGATGCAGTTTGACATCATTGAAACAGACAAAACAATAAAAGCACGCCACAGACCGGTCATCATCATCACATCCAATGCCAAAAAAGACCTGTCAGACCCCTTTCTTGGAAGATGCAATTTTCATCACATTGCTTTCCCTGACCCAAAAATGATGAGAAAAATCATTGATGTCCATTTTGCAGATATTGATTCAACCCTTGCCAGAAATGCAATTGACGCATTCTATAAAATGCGTGAAATAGACGCCATTGAAAAAAAGCCTGCCACACGGGAATTGATAAACTGGATAAGGGCATTAAACGCAGATCCTGATTTCAGGGCAAAGGATCTTGTTGCAGGAAAGCTTCCCTTTCTGGGTGTATTATTTAAGAAAAGCCCTGATTATGAAAGGGCAAAAAGCCTGACCTCAAGAAGACGATTATTTTAATCGGTGACAACATGTTTATAAAATTTTTTTATACATTAAAGGAAACAGGGATTCCGGTATCTCCCACATCATTTCTCAGGCTGCAGAAAGCTCTTCACAAGGGCATGATAAACAGCCTTGATGATTTTTATACCTGTGCCCGGTCCATTCTGGTGAAAAGCGAGCGCTATTTTGATCTTTATGACCAGGTATTTGCCCACCATTTTGAAGGAGTTCCCCTGCCCGATGATGAAGGATTTGAAATCGATGAAATTGCCAGGGGCATGCTGAATGAATGGCTTAAAAACCCTAAAATGCTTGCAGATGCCCTTGGAGCCGATGAGGACAAGCTGAAAAAAATGTCCCCCGAACAATTGATTGAATACTTCAAGGAAAGGCTCAAGGACCAGCAGGGCGAGCACCACGGGGGATATAAATGGATTGGAACAGGCGGGTATTCACCTGTCGGGCATTCAGGATACCATCCAGGAGGCATGCGCGTGGGCGGACAGTCCAGAAACAAATCCGCAGTAAAGGTGGCCAATGAAAGACGCTACAAGGATTATTCCACAGCAGGGCCTCTGACCCAGGCAAAAATGGGAGAAGCCCTGAAGCGCCTTAGAAATATGGTTCCGGCAGGCCCGCGGGATACCCTCAATATAGATGAAACCATAAAAGAAACCATGAAAAATGCAGGGGAGATCGAACTTGTATTTGACAGAGACCTAAAGGACAGGCTCAAGGTAATCCTGGCAATTGACAACGGGGGCTGGTCAATGGATCCTTACATTCATATCGTACAGACTCTTTTTGATTATGCAAGGTCTCAGTTCAAGGAAGTTAAAACCTACTTTTTCCATAATACAATCTATGATTATCTGTGGGAGGATCCTGCAAGATACAGAAAGCCAAAAAAAATCATTGAATTTTCACGGCTTGACCCTGAAACCCGCCTCATAATCGTGGGAGACGCCAGCATGGCTCCATATGAACTGATGGCGCACGATGGATCAATCCACATAACAGAAAGAAGCGGAAGGCCAAGCCTGGAGCAGCTCAAATTTCTGGCAGAAACCTTTTCCCACAGTGTATGGCTCAATCCCGTTGAAAAATCCATGTGGGGATATACACACACAATAATGACCATAGCAAAAATTTTTCCCATGTATGAATTATCCCTAGACGGACTTGAACAGGCAGTCACAACACTTATGAGCAAAAACAGATAAAAAACCGAATCAGGCAAAAAAGGATTCTTTACCCGAAAACCTCTGAACTCCGTACAATTTTCTTGTATTGTCAAATATAACCTGTGACAGTCTGTCAGGATCGGTATTTCTGATCTCAGCCAGTTTTAAAAGCACAAATTTGACAAAGCCCGGCTCATTACGCCTGATTCTGTTTCTGACCGGAGAAGGGGTCAGGTACGGACAATCAGTCTCAATTAAAATCCTGTCTTCAGGTATCATGGGCACAAGCTTTCTTAAATATTCCCCCCGCTTTTTATGAGTAACAATCCCTGTTATCCCGATATGATATCCCAGATCCAGATACCTGAACATTTCCCTTTGCGTACCTGAGAAGCAATGAACAACACCTTTACGGCTTTCAGGGCCAAAACGTTTCACAAGTTCATAAAACCGCCCTCCTGAATCACGTTCATGGCAGATAAGGGGCAGATCAAGCTCTGCAGCCGCCTCAAGCTGTGCAATAAAACAGGCTTCCTGATCAGAAACAGAAGAAAACATGCGGTTGAAGTCAAGCCCTATCTCTCCCCATGCCTTTACACATGAATATTTTGTTGCAATACCGACAAGCTCATCAATTTTTCCGGGTGACCAGGTCTTTGCATCATGGGGATGAATACCAACCGAAGTTACAATATTCGCGTAATCTGCTGCAAGCTCCGCAGCCCTGAGGCTTGAACCGACATCAATGCCTGCAATCATTATTGCGCGGACATTTTCCTTTTCTGCGCGCTCAATGACCCTGTCCAGGTCATTTTCATAGGCTTTATCATCAATATGCGAATGTGAATCAAATAATATCATTTTGATTTTCCAGGAAGGGCACAAGGCCCGGTTATCATAAATTAAGCCTTCACTGAACGGAAGAAGCCGGGTTACGGTGACAGTGAAGGCTTAAAAGTTTAAGGAAAACTGTTTTGCAGCACTCCTTGACACATTTAATTTATAACAGTAAATTCAGTGGCAGTCAATTAAAGCCGATAAGACAAAGAAAAACCTTGGGCCATGGACATAAAAACAGATAAAAACCCCATAATACGACTTTTTAATGTCAGCAAAAGATTTGGCAGTAAACTTGCCCTGAAAAATATTTCACTTGATATTGAACAGGGTGAATTTGTGTTCATATCCGGCCCGTCAGGAGCGGGCAAATCAACTCTGCTCAAAATATTGTACCTTGCGGAAAAAGTATCCGAAGGCCAGATTCTGATTGACGGCATGAACCTTGCCAGAATTTCCTCATCAAGGCTGCCCATGCTGAGACGAAAATTCGGCATGGTCTTTCAGGATTTCAAACTGATACCCAATCGCACGGTTTATGAGAATGTGGCGCTTGTGCTTGAAGCGGCCGGAGAAAAACCCTCCTTTATCCGCAAAAAAGCCATGCATGTACTGCGCACCACGGGCATGGATAAAAAAGCCGGCGCTTTTCCCCCCACACTGTCAGGCGGAGAACAGCAAAGAGTGGCAGTGGCACGGGCTGTGGTCGGAGAACCTTCCATAATCCTTGCAGACGAGCCAACAGGCAGCCTGGACTCAAAATCAGCCCAGGCAATACTTGATTTCCTGATGGAATACCATAAAAAAGGAGCAACCGTATTAATTGCCAGCCATAACCTGCATCTGATTGCAGATAATGTAAAGGCCAGAAATATTGAAATCAATGAAGGTACAATAGAACGGACGGCAACCATGCTGTAATGAATAAGATTATACAATGAATCATTTTATCAAAAAAGCAATGGCAGATATCCGGTCAAACCGGTTTTTAAATATTATTACCATTATAACCATAGCTCTTTCAATTCTTGTGGTGAGCGTGTTTCTGCTCTTTTTTGAAAATGCGAACAGAATCATTGAGTCCTGGAACCAGGGCGGACGCGCCATGATTTACCTTAAACCGGATTTCAGCCTTGATATGCTGCCTGATCTGAAATCACAGCTCAACAGCCTGGGCAATATTGAACAAATGGTATTTATTTCAAAGGATCAGGCCCTGAACAAGCTTAAAAAAGAAATGGCAGACCGGACAAGTTTTTTGAAAACGCTGAATGATAATCCCCTGCCCGATGCTCTGGAAATACGCATAAAAGGATATCACAGCTTTGATGAAATCAAAAATTTTGCTGAACAAGTAAAATCCATAAAAATTGTTGAGGATGTGGAATACGGCCAGGGCTGGCTCGGAAAATTCCTTAAAATCTTCAAACTGTTCAAAATCACGGGTTATGCAATGTGCAGCCTGTTTTTTTTAATTGCATTGTTCATCACTGCCAATACAGTAAGGCTTGCTTTTTATTCAAGAAAACTTGAGGTTGAAATCATGCGTCTTGTTGGGGCCACTGAATCCTTTATCAAGGCCCCGTTTTATGTGGAAGGTATTGTTCAGGGATTTCTGGGAGGCCTGCTGGGCCTTGGAGTATTGTTGATCACATATATTACAATTTCATCAGGCATTACACAGAACCTGTCTTCATATATGTATTTTAATCTAAGATTCCTGTCAGTTAAAATGATAATAGTAATTATTTTTGCCAGTACATTTCTGGGTTGGTTCGGATGTTTTCTTTCCTTAAAACAAATATTAAAATAATTGTTTTCATTGCAGGGATCAGCCTCTTATTGACGGTACCCGGTCAGGCATACACCGGTGTTCTGTACAAAGGTGTTGTAAATTCATTTAAATTAAACATACGGAAATCCCCATCCAGAAAATCCGAAGTTCTTGTTGTGGTAAACCGGGGAGAAAAAATAAATGTGCTCAAAATCATGGGCGGAACAGGCGGATGGTTGCTGGTTGACTACAAAAAAATCAAGGGATATGTAAGGAACAGGCCCAGATATATCAGACTGATTCAGATATCCGGTTCCAGGCCCCGAAAACATGATACTGCAAAAAAAAAGAAACTTAGGGAAAAAATCCAGGCACAGAAAAAAATTGTTGAAACCTTTTCAAAAAAAGAACGCGAAATCATAGATGGCCTGAACGAAATTGATTATACCCTTAACAGAACCAGACTGAAGGCATTGAGCCTGTCCTCTGAAATCAGGCATATGGAAAAACAGATTTCAGACCTTGGCACTGCCAGGGAGAAATTGTCAAAGGAAATCAGCAAAAACCGCGCATATGCCGCAAAACGTTTAAGAGCTCTGTATAAAATGAATATGATGGGCAGGCTGGATGCAGCAGGCCTTCCAAAATCAATCTTTGATTTCTTCCTGCGCCAGAATTCCATGAAACGCATTATAAGATATGATTTTCATATCCTGGAAAAACAGGGGTCAGACCTTAAAAAGCTGGAACATCTGGAAAAAAAGCTGAAAGAACAGGTTCAGGCAAAAACAGCACTTGAAGCTGAGCTCAATGATCAGATAAGAATGAATAAAAAAGAAAGCCTGAAAAAAGAATTGATTTTAACCCAGATACGCAGGCAGAAAAAGCTGTCCCTTGCTGCCCTAGAATCATTAAAAGAAGCAGCTATTCAGCTTGACAACCAGATTGCAGGTTTACAGCAAAACGACAGCCAGCCTTCCGGCGGATTTTCATTTGCCAGCCATAAAGGCCGCCTTATCATACCTGTAAAAGGGAAAATCATTTCACGGTTCGGCCCTTTGAAAAACGGGGATTACAAATCCTTCACTTTTCAAAAAGGAATTGATATAAGGGTGGAACGGGGGGAACCTGTGAAATCGGTTTTCAGGGGAAAAGTCATGTTTGCCCGATGGTTAAAAGGATATGGCAACATGCTGATTATTAACCACGGCGACAGCTACTATACTCTGTATGCCCATGTTGAAGAAATTTTCAAACAAAAAGGGGAAACGGTTGAAACCGGCGAAGTTATTGCCACAGCAGGAGATACAGGGTCAATCAAAGGGCCTTGTCTCCATTTTGAGGTCAGGCACCACGGCAAACCAGAAAACCCAATGAACTGGCTAGGCAAAGGAGCATAAGAATGAAATTCAGATTTTACAGAATATTCAGGGCCGGTTTTTTCGTTATTGCCGCAGCCTGTATCATGGTCTGTGCAGCAGGAACAGGCACAACCCTGCATGCTGATGACAATACCTATAAATCCCTGAAACTTTTCACAGATGTTCTGGAGGAACTGGAAAAAAATTATGTGGACAATGTAAATACAGATGAATTGATCCATAATGCCATCAAAGGCATGGTGGGCAACCTTGATCCGCACTCAAGCTTCATGCCTCCTGAAGCTTTTACAGAACTCCAGGATGACACCAAGGGAGAATTTTCAGGAATAGGGATTGTTATAACCATAAAAGAAGGCATTTTAACCGTTGTATCCCCCATTGAAGGAACTCCCGCATACAAGGCAGGTATCAAGGCCGGCGATATTATTGTGCGGATCAATGACAAATCCACAAAGGATATGGAATTGTGGGAAGCTGTCAATATGATGCGGGGCCCGCGGTATCAAAAGGTAAAAATTACCGTTATAAGGCACGGAAAACCAGGATCCATTGAATTTGTCCTGAAACGGGATATGATTCCCATGGAAAGTGTCAGAAGCACAACCCTTGAGCCGGGATATGGATATCTCAGGATCACCAATTTCAGAATGAATACATACAAAGACATAAAAAACCAGCTTGAAAAGCTGGAGTCTGACAATGGTGGATTAAAAGGACTTATAATGGATTTAAGGGATAACCCCGGCGGATTACTGGATCAGGCTGTTAAAATCTGTGATCTGTTCTTAAGTCACGGGATAATTGTCTCCATAAAGGGCCGCCGGGAAAAGAACACCCAGATTTTCAGGGCATATCCTGACAATGAAGACAAAAAATACCCCGTTGTAATACTGATAAACGGAGGTTCTGCATCTGCTTCAGAGATTGTGGCAGGAGCGCTTCAGGATCATTCACGGGCGCTGATCCTTGGAACAACTTCCTTTGGCAAGGGTTCTGTGCAGACAGTACGCCCTCTGAAGGACGGATATGGAATAAAATATACTATTGCAAGATATTACACACCCAGCGGCAGGTCAATCCAGGCCAAAGGCATAATACCGGATATTAAGGTGGATTACGAAATCATTGAAAAAAAGCCGGAAAAAAAATCCGTCTTTGACAGAATGATAAGGGAAAAAGACCTTAAAAACAGTTTAAAGCCTGAAAATAAAAAAGACCAAAAACCAAAAACAGAAAATATTGTAAAAAAATCCGGAAGATTTTTGAATACAGACCGGCTCGAACGTGATGTACAAATAAAAAGGGCTCTTGATATCTTGATCAGCTATGGAGTGTTCAGCAAACTAAATGCCAGCTAGAAAAAAAAGAGCGCCTAAAAAAAAGACGAAAAACAGACCCCATCAGACAGGCAGTAAAAAGAGTCCAAAACCTGCCCTCATTGATGAACTGAAAAAAATTTTTGCGGGTATTGCCATCCTTGTTTCATTGTGCCTGACTCTGGCCATGATAGCAGATATTCTGCTCCATCCCGGCCACCAGGACCAGAAAACCAGACCCCCCAAAAAAACCGTAATTCATAAAAACTTGAAAAAACCTGTAATCAAACCGATTCAGGAAGGGATCAGCGAAAAAATAAAAAACAAGAAAAGCCTTTCCGGCCTGAAAGAAAAACAATCCAAAAGCCCTGCAATTAAATATGAAGTATTTAAGGATATTGACCATACCATCATTCCAAAGCCTCCTGTACGAACCAGGCCAAAAATTCCAAGAATTGCAATCATCATAGACGATATAGGATATGATAAAAAAATTGCCGCTGCATTGTGGAATCTTGATCACAATATAACTTTTTCCGTGCTTCCCTTTTCACCGTTCGGCAGATATATATGCGAACAACTGCATTCAAAGGGAGCGCAGATCATGCTTCATCTTCCAATGGAGCCTGTTGAGTATCCCCATGTAAATCCAGGCCCGGGAGCAATCTTTTCCACCATGCCCCCTGATGCCCTCCTTGACCAGCTGAAAAAAGATATAAAAGCGGTTCCCTATATTGAGGGAGTCAATAACCACATGGGTTCAAGACTGACAACCGATTCCGCGCGCATGAACCAGATATTCACCATTTTAAAAAAAGACAACCTGTTTTTCATTGACTCAAGGACTTCGGCAAAATCCCAGTGCAGGGCATCTGCAGGACTTCTTAAAATCAGGTTTGCCCAGCGTAATGTGTTTCTGGACAATTTTCAGGACATTGATTATATCTCAGGACAATTTTCAAAACTTGTCAGGCTGGCAAAAAAACACGGATCAGCAATAGGAATAGGTCATCCGTACAAAGCTACCCTCAAATCGCTTTCAAAAAACCTGCCCGGACTTGATAAAAACCATGTGAAACTTGTCCGGGCAGGCCGTCTTACTGTGGTTCCAGAATAAACCGGGCAATTAAAAAATAGGTTTCATGGCTCCCATATAGGATCTTAATTTTCTGCCTATCTGCTCCACTCCTGTTGACCTTATTTCTTCATTAACCCTGATAAGGGAAATATTATCAACCTGGTTATCTGTTTTATCCAGTTTATTGCCCATAACACTGGAATCAATACCTGACATGAAATCCGCAAGCAGGGGAACTGCCCTGTGGGTAAAAAGATAACACCCGTATTCAGCAGTATCAGAAATAACCACATTCATTTCATATAATTTCTTTCGCGCAATAAGATTGGCGATAAGGGGAAGTTCATGCAAAGATTCATAATAGGCTGATTCCTCTCCTATCCCCGTTGCCACCATGGTATCAAATGCAAGTTCAACTCCGGCCTTGACAAATGCAACCATGAGAATCCCCCTGTCAAAATAATCCTGTTCACAGATTTCCTGATCCGTTGCTTCAGAAAGCTCAAAACCTGTCTGTCCTGTTTCCTGCCTCCATTTCAGCAGGTCTGCATCGTTGTTTGCCCAGTCTTCCATCATGGTTTGAGAAAATTTCCCTGACATTATATCATCCATATGGAGCTGATACATGGGGGTCAATATTGTTTTCAGTTCACAGCTCAATTGATGCGCCCTGATTTTTGAAGGATTGTCAAGCCTGTCCATCATATTGGTGATGCCTCCGTGCTTTAAGGCCTCTGTAATGGTTTCCCATCCGTACTGAACCAGTTTACAGGCATATTCAGGCTCAATGCCCTGCTCCACCATTTTGTCGTAACAGAGCAGGGAGCCTGTCTGAAGCACTCCGCATAATATGGTCTGTTCTCCCATGAGATCGGATTTTACCTCTGCTGTAAAGGAAGAATGAAGGACACCTGCACGGTCAGCACCGGTACCGCAGGCATAAGCCTTGGCAATTTCCATGCCCTTGCCCTCAGGGTCGTTTTCTCCATGAACAGCAATCAGAGTAGGTACACCAAAACCACGCAGATATTCCTGCCGTACCTCTGTGCCCGGAGATTTGGGAGCCACCATGATAACCGTGATGTCATCTCTGATCTGCATGCCTTCTTCCACAATATTGAAACCATGTGAATATGAAAGGCATGCCCCTTTCTTAATCAGAGGCATGACAGCTTCTATTACTGCACCATGCTGTTTGTCAGGAGTCAGATTAATCACAAGGTCAGCATCAGGAATCATCTCTGCATAGGTGCCCACATGGAATCCGTTTTCAACGGCATTTTTCCAGGATTTGCGTTTTTCCCTGATGGCTGATTCCCTCAGGGTATATGATACATCAAGCCCGCTGTCCCGAAGATTCAGGCCCTGATTAAGCCCTTGAGCACCGCACCCTATTATAACAATCTTTTTACCCTCAAGAGCTTTGACTCCGTCAAATTCAGACGGGTCCATGAACCTGCACTGTGACAGCTCGGCAAGCTGCCTGCGCAGCGGAAGTGTATTAAAATAATTGCCTGCCATGATATTTTCTCCTGTATAATAAATTAATGGTTTGAAATTATTGTAATTGCAGATTATAATTGCGTCAAATGAATCATTTGCAATTTTATATTTCAAATTATGCAATATAATCCCTGAACCGATGGACATAAGATATCTGAAACTTTTCAGGCACCTTGCAGGCACCCTGCATTTTGCAAGAACCAGCAAAGCCTGCTATATTACGCCCTCTGCCCTCACGCGGATAATACAGCGGATTGAAGCTGAGCTTGGCAGCAAATTATTCATACGGAATAACCGTTCAGTGGAACTCACACCTGCTGGAACAGCATTCAAAAAATATGCAGATGATGTAATTCTGCGCTGGAACCGGCTCCATGATGAATTATCTTCTGATTCCATTCTTCAGGGGGAATTATCCCTGTATTGTTCTGTTACAGCAGCATATGGCATTCTTCCCGCCATTATGAAAAAATACCGCAAAGCACACCCTGAAGTTCGCATCCATCTTGAAACAGGAGATGCCGCCAAAGCACTGACACGGCTCACAAACCAGGACAGTGATGCGGTCATTGCAGCACTTCCTGATATATTGCCCTCAAAGCTGGCCTGTCTTCCCCTGTCATGCACGCCCCTGATTTTCATTGGCCCGCTTGATCACGACAGGGTTATGGTGCACAAAAATAATAATATAGACTGGGAAAGAACACCCCTTATAATACCTGATCACGGATTGAGCAGAGAGCGCATTGATCAATGGTTTGCCAGGGAAAATTTTGTGCCTAAAATTTATTCCCAGGTGGCAGGGAATGAGGCCATCATTGTGATGGTTGCCCTTGGATGCGGCATAGGCCTTGTCCCAAAACTCGTGCTTGAAAAAAGCCAGCTTGTGAATCAGGTACAAATCATAAAAAACGCCCCTGAACTGAAGCCTTTTACCATTGGATTGTGCACCCGCCAGCAGAATCTTGACAATCCCAGAGTCAGGGCTTTATGGGATATTGCTGAAAAGCACTGATTCAATTGTGCTTCACAAAAACAAAACCAGACCATTGTTTTTTTTGCCCTTGCCACACAGGCTCAAATCCCTTCTGAACATATACACGTTCAAGATCACGCGCTTCCCATTCCCTTATGCCGGATAAAATCACGATACCATTATCTTCCAGGCTTTCATGAACTGTGTCTGCAAGTTTTTTAAGGCCGGGCCATCTCAAATTGGCGCAGATGCATGAAAGATTGCATTCAGGTTCTGTCATGGGTGTGTCAACAATTCTGATCCTGTCTTCAAGACGGTTGTATCCAATATTTTTTTCAGCTTCATTTAAAGAAACGGGATCAATTTCATATGCAGTACATGATTCAAGCCCTGAAAGACACATGGCAATGGCAAGAATACCTGAACCAGTGCCGATATCCGCACCTGCACCGGTTTTATTGAACCCGGAAATCTGATTTTCAAAAAAAGCCCATTTAATGGATTCAAGGCATAATCCAGTGGTGGGATGCCGGCCAGAGCCAAAGGAAATTGCGCTTTCAAGTATAATTTTTATGCCTGTTTTTCCTGATTCAGAACATGCTCCCCGGCCCAAGTTCCAGGGAACGATGATAAATTTTTCTGCAATACATACAGGTTTTAAAAAATTTTTTTCAATATATGTTGAACCGTAAATATAATGATAGGATAATTCCTGTTCTTCAACAAGCTGTTTTAAAACTCCCCTTGCCTCTCCAAGGGAGATATGAAATTTACGGCTTATTTTGTCTGCATAAACCGCCGGAGTAAGCCTGACAGGCGAGCGCTCAAGAATATCTAAAATCTTTTCCCGAGAATGATCAGAAAGGCTCATGACCTTCTTTTCTCAAAAGTTTTTCATACCAGCAGGCAAAATCAAACATACCCCTCAGCTTTTCATTGTCATTGATGATGCCAAGACACATTTCAAAGGCTCCCTGAGCATATGTTGTGGAATATTCATCCTTGTCAATGCCGCTTAAAAACTCCCGGATAAGATCCTGGCTTGTTCGTTTGGTCTTGTCTTTTCTGATATCAATTGGATCCTTTGGCTCCTGAAAAGGGTCCCATTTGTCATAACCCTTTTTAAGAATCTGTTTCTGCCCTCTTTTGCCCATGGCATCAAAAATGGCTTTTTTTCTTTCCTCAATCTGTTCCGGAGTGAATTTATCCATTTTTTCTGACTCCAAGATAATCTTCATCAAAATCAGTTATAATTGCCATTGAAACAGGTATAAGCATTTCATGCATCTTGATTTTATCAGATTTAATATCTTTGACAAGCTGAGCAGATATAAGCTGAAGCTGGGTATAAATCTTATCCATATTCAGGGTGGGATAGGGCTGACCCTGCTTAAAATTTGTTCTGCCGCAGATATGACTGACTCCTGCCGTGGATGTGGGAATTCCGTATACCCGGCAGGTAATGGGCCGATATTCATACATAAGGCAAAGATCGTTCGGGCCCAGCAGGGGGCAGCGTACCCGTTCCTGGGACATTTTACCGACTATTTCAAGTTCACTTGCTCCTTTTTTCACCTCACGGAAAGCATCCCGCTTCATTTTTACAAGAACCCTGTCAATTTTAAAGGCAGTTTCCATGATTTCGTTCTTTTCCTTACCTGAAAATTTTTCAAGAAATTTTGATTTCAGATAAAGAGCCTCTATAAGTGTCAGGTCAAAAATTGCATAACAGCAGTCACTGCATTTTTCACGGCAGAACACTTCCCTTGGATATTCTTCCTTTACCCGTTCAAACACAGCATCTGCCATCTGGACAACTGCTTCATATTTAACAAAATGTTCTTTTAAATCCAGTGCCATAATATTTTATCCTTTATTTGCCTATGCAAAAATTACTGAAAATACTGTCCAGAATATCCACAGAGGCGGTTTCGCCTGTAATGGTTCCCAGAGCATCAATACAATTTTTCATTTCAATTGCAATTGTTTCTTCTTCCTGATGGTTCTCAAACCCTGATTTCACAGCCTCAAGATGCCTGCATGCCTTTTCAAGTGCTTTTTTATGCCTCAGATTGGGAATAACAGATGATTTTTCCATATCAAGATGTGCCATGCTGATGTCCACAATCTTATGTTTCAGGTCTTTAATGCCTTTGCTGTACAGGGCAGATACTTCAACAACCGGTATATCGGCATATCTTTCAGGAAGTTCAGGCAGGTTGTTATCCGCAAGGTCAATTTTGTTAATCACAAAAATAATTTTCTGGGTTGCCTGATTCTCCGGAGGAATAAGATTTTCAAACTCCTTTTGGGAAAAATCGCTTCCAGGCTCCTTTAAAAACAATACAAGATCAGATGCCCTTACATGATCCCTTGCCCTTTCTATGCCTATAATTTCAACAAGATCATCGGTCTGATGCACCCCGGCTGTATCCACAATAACAAAAGGTATCCCTTCAATATTAAGAACCTCTTCAACAGGATCGCGGGTAGTGCCCGGCACAGCAGTGACAATGGACCTGTCCTGGTCAAGCAGTGCATTCATAAGGCTTGATTTCCCCACATTGGGGGCACCGCATATGCTTATGCGTATACCGTCCTTTAAAAAACAGGCATCTTCATAACGTCTGATAAATTCGCGGCATGCATCAATAACTTCATCAACGGAAGCCGCTTCAGGGGAACAGGGATCAAAAGGCTGCGATTCATCAGGAAAATCAATATTAACCTCTATCAAAGACAGGACATTGACAAGTTTTTCCCGCAGTTCATGGATTCTGTTTTTCAGCACTCCAAGATTCTGGGAAGATGCATACTTAAGCGAATTTTCAGACCTGGCATTGATTATATCGGCAACAGCCTCGGCCTGGGTCAGATCAATTCTGCCGTTTAAAAAAGCTCTTTTTGTAAACTCACCAGGCTCTGAAAGCCTTGCGCCCGCATCAAGAACAGCAGACAATATACATCTTAAAACAACAGGGCCTGCATGGGCCTGAATCTCCACCACGTCTTCGGCAGTATAGGATTTCGGGCCCCTCATGGGCAGAATCAGTACCTCATCCAGTATATCATCAGATTCCGCATTAAAAATATACCCGTGACAGACCCTGTGGGACTCAAAAGAAACCCTTGTGCCGGATTTTGTTTTTTCCTTTGAAAAAAGTGCAGATGCAATGGCAAATGCATTTGGGCCTGAAATACGTATGACACCGATACCGCCGCTTCCATATGGTGTTGCTATTGCGGCAATTGTATCTGCCATGATTTCTTTCCTGCCTTCTTTTTTATCTTCTGTAACGTCTTTTTCCCCTGAAGGAATTTTTCTTTTTCGGAAAAATCACAAGGCGCCTGTAATAACCGTCACCCATGCTCTGGGTTCTGACGCTTGCATCATCTTTAAGGGCAAGATGAACAATTCTTCTGTCCTGGGCACTCATCTGGTTTATGGTGGCAGGGCGTCCTGTTTTTCTGGCCTTGTCAGCCATTTTATAGGCCAGATGCCTCAGGTTGGCCTTACGGGTCTCCATATACCCTTCAATATCCACACGCACCCTGACCCTTGCCTCGCTTTTTCTGTTTATAATCTTGTCGGTCAGAAACTGCATTGCATCAAGGGTCTGGCCTTTGCGGCCTATCAATATGCCGGCATTCCCGCCCTCGATTTTAAGGGTCAGCCTGTCTGCCTCTGTTTCTGCACTTACCTTTGCATCATCAGTAATCAGGTCAGCCATCTTCTGCAGAGCTTCAATGCCAAGGGTAATGGATTCCTCTGTCACATCAACCGGTTCAGGAAAATCAGAAAACTGCCCGGATTGTTCCTTTTTTATGTCCGGATCCCTTTTTTCAGGCTCATTATGTTCAAGCCTTGTTTCCTGGCCAAAGGCTTCATCAACAATGGAACGGATTCCTTCAAGTTCTTCCCTGGCAGATGCATTTTCCTCTTCCGGATCAGGGAGAGTAACTCTTATCTTTGCATCTTTTCTGCCCACAATTCCAAAAATACCCGAAGCACCTTCAGAAATCACATCATATTTCAACTCATCCTTTGATATGGTCAGCGCGGCACAGGCGTTGTTGATGGCAACATCAATATCTTTTCCGCTGAATTCACGAGTTTGTGTCATATTTCCTCCTGCTTGCTTACATAAATTTCTTTTGAATATAATACTGCTGCCCCATGGATATGATATTATTTACAAACATGTACAGAACCAGGCCTGCCGGAAAATTAATAAATAATACTGTCATAAAAACAGGCATGAGCAGCATCATCTTGGCCTGGGTGGGATCTCCTGTGGTAGGAGTCATTTTCTGCTGAATCAGAAAGGACGCACCCATAAGAAGGGTCAGCATGGGAATACCATAGGGAGGCTGCATAAATGGAATTGAAAAACCAAAATGAAAAAGCCTGTCCGGGGCTGACAGATCGGTAATCCATCCGAAAAAAGGAGCATGTCTCAGTTCAATGGCCTGATAAAGCATCCTGTAAAGCGCAAAGAAAATCGGCATCTGCACAAGCATGGGCAGGCATCCGCTTGCAGGATTCACTTTATAGGTCTTGTAAAGTGCCATAATTTCCTGATTCATCTTCTGTTTGTCATCCTTGTATTTCTTCCTGAGCTCGGTCATCAGAGGCTGAACCTTTTTCATCTGGTTCATTGACTTATAGCTCTTGGTTCCAAGGGGCCAGAAAATCAGCTTGATAAATATGGTCAGAAGAATGATCGCAACCCCGTAATTCGGCACCACACTGTAAATCAGGTTCATGATTACCAGAAGAGGCTTGGCTATAACATTGAAGAAACCGAAATTAACGGCATTTGTAAGGCTGGTATGGTAACTGCTCAGAATCTTGTGGCTCTTCGGGCCAAGATAATATTCAAAGGAAAAACTTTCCTGTTTGCCCGGGTCAAGGGGCTGCATTTTACGGATATAGCTGTTGGTTACAATTCCGTTTGCAAAAGACAGCCTGATCTGGGCATCAGGGGTTTCCAGCCCTTTCTGCGGCTCTGGCATAACTGCTGTAAAAAAATATTGTTCAGTAAATCCTGCCCACCCTATTTTTCCGATATAATTATTCTGATCCTTTATTTTTTTGGGCTTTATGCCCTTATATTTATTATTGATAAATGCAATGGGCCCCACAAAGGCAAACCTGGATTTTTTTTTCACCCTGTCATTGAACAAACCAAGGGTCGAGATAACAAGGGAATCATCCAGGGTTCTTGCAGAACCGTTCTGAAAAACAATATCACAGCCGATCAGATATGAATCAGCCTTAAATGTAAAAATTTTCTTTACCACAATCCCTTCAGGAGAATTATAAACAAATTCAATGCGCTTTTCTCCTGCCATGACAGAGGCATTATCACTATCTGTTTTTGCTGTGTAAGGTGCGTTTTTAAGCCCTGGAACAGAATGTGCCGCAAGGTCAAGAAAGAGGTTCCCCTGTTTCAGTTCCTCCGGTATCAATTGTTTCAGAGGAGAATTTTTATCGTTGGTTTCCTTGTATTTTTCCAGTTCAAAACTTTTGACAACCCCGCCTTTTTCAGAAATTATGATATGATAAAGGGGTGTGGTGACAGATATGTTTCTGAAATTTTCTTTACCTGCAGTGCTGGCCTTGTCTGAACTCTGTGCACTGTAATCGGACACCATTGGTTCACTGGTGATTTTCCGGGCAGGTTTCTGTTTTTCTGCCGCATCCGTGCTTTGACCCGGCTGAGCCTGACGGGTATGGACAGCAGGCTGTGGAGGTTTTACAAAAAATGCCTGATATCCCACAAGGACTATCACGGAAAGCACAACAGCCAGAATTAACCGTTTTTGTTCATCCATTTTCTCTCCTAAGATTCAAGGAGGGAAAAGGCAGAACGCTGGAAGGATAAATTATGGAACCGGGTCAATACCTCCTGCATGAAAAGGATGACAACGCAGAATTCTTCTGACGGCAAGGCTGGTGCCTTTAATGCTGCCGTATTTTTCAACCGCTTCAAGAGCATATGCCGAACAGGTCGGGTAATAACGGCAATGGGCTCCTGTCATGGGTGATATAAAATATTGATAAAATTTAATAAATATTAACAATAGCTTTTTCATTTCTTATATCATGGCTATTTTTGCAAAAAGTTTATCAAGCTTTTCAATAATCTGCCTGTTGGATAGCGTCGCCAGACCCTTCTTTGCAATGATATTGATATCCCTGGGTCCTGAAATATTGTCTTTATTATGTCTGAAATATTCTCTTATAATTCTCTTTATCCTGTTACGCGCTACTGCATTCCCCACTTTTTTTGATATAGTAATGCCAATTCGATTGTTTAGAGCCGTTCCATCATGTACAAGTGCTAAAAAGCTGTCAGTATGTACTTTTTTCCCCTGCTTCGAAAGTGTTAAAAACTGAGCTCTCTTCAGGAGCCTTACCTTTTTTGGCAAACAATAATTACTCAATAAATCCCTTTGCTAAACAGCAAGCCTTTTTCTTCCCTTTGCCCTTCTGGCGTTGATGACACGCCTTCCTCCGGGTGTGGACATTCTTTTAAGAAATCCGTGTTTTCTTGTCCTTTTTCTATTGCTGGGCTGAAATGTTCGTTTCATAAATTACCAATCCTTAACTTAATTTTACAATGTTCCAAATATTAAACCAACAAACCACAATAAACACAATACACTATATTCTTTTTTAAAAATTGTCAAGACTGAAGTCTCTGTGCCAGCAGGGCAATGAATTCTGCCGAATCAAGCACCTGCCTGGCAGCAGGGCTGCACATGGCTGCAAGATCACCTGTCATGAATCCTGATTCTATGGTTTCAATAACTGTTTTTTCCAGGCGGTCTGCAAATTCAGGCAGCCGGGGCAGACAATCCTTTTCACCCCTTTTCCTGAGAGCGCCTGTCCACGCAAAAATCAGGGCCACGGGGTTTGTCGAGGTTTTCTCGCCTTTGAGATGGCGGTAATAGTGGCGCTGTACAGTGCCGTGGGCAGCTTCATATTCATAATAACCATGCGGAGACACAAGCACGGATGACATCATGGCAAGGGAGCCGAATGCAGAGGCCACCATGTCGCTCATGACATCTCCATCATAATTTTTACATGCCCACAGGATACCGCCTTCAGTTTTCATGATCCTTGCCACGGCATCGTCAATCAATGTATAAAAAAATGTAATTCCTGCCTTTTCAAAACTCTGCCTGTATTCTTTTTCAAATATTCGCTCAAATATCTGCTTAAATGTCTGGTCATATTGTTTTGAAATTGTATCCTTTGTTGCAAACCAGCAGTCGATTTTCTCGTCCAGGCAATAGTCAAAACAGGCCCTGGCAAACCCTGAAATGGACTCATCTGTATTGTGAATTCCCTGAATCACGCCGGGGCCGTTCATCTCCATGATGGTTCTGCGGGTTTCTTTTCCGTTTCCGTCGGTAAATACAATCTCGGCCTTTCCGGGCCCCTGTGTTCTGATCTCGGCATTTTTATAGACATCACCATATGCATGCCTGCCCATGACAATGGGTTTTTTCCAGGCTCTTACTGCAGGCTGTATATTTTTCACAAGAATGGGTTTTCTGAATACGGTTCCATCCAGCATGGCCCTGATTGTACCGTTCGGGCTTTTCCACTGTTTTTCAAGTTTATATTCCTCAACCCTGTCCTGGTTGGGCGTGATCGTGGCATTCTTAACTCCCACCCCATATTTTTTAATGGCATTTGCCGCATCGATTGTCACCTGATCCCGGGTTTTATCCCGATTTTCAATGCCAAGGTCATAATATTGTGTTTTAAGGTCAACAAAAGGCTCTATAAGCATTGTTTTTATCATGGGCCACAAAACCCGTGTCATCTCATCTCCGTCCAGTTCAACAAGAGGGGTTTTCATTTCGATTTTCGACATTTATTTCTCCTTTAACTATTTTCCCAGGGATTCAAAAATATGATATTCCTCGATATGGTAATGGGGTTCAGGATATATGGCAATGGGTTTTGAAAACTGATTCTCAAGTGAAGAAATCAGATGTTTTTCACTGCCGTGCAGTAGTTGGGCAATCTCAGGATGCACCTTGACAGTGAACCTGTTGCCAACAATATCTCCGGCTTCTGTCACAAGATCCCTGTAAATTTTATGACAAATGGACTTGCCGGATAAAAGATATCCGTCTCCATTGCAGTAAAAGCATGGCTCACAAAGGGTTCGGGTCAGGTTGCGCCGGATTCTTTTTCTTGTCATCTGCACAAGGCCAAGTTCAGTCAGAGGAAGAACATTTGTCTGGCTTTTATCCTTTTTCATGGCTTCATTCAGACGGGCCATGACCTTTTCCTTGTGCTGTTCTTTTTTCATGTCAATAAAATCAATTATGATTATACCGCCGATATTGCGCAGCCGTATCTGATAAGCAATTTCTTTTACCGCCTCAAGATTGGTTTTTAAAATTGTCTCATCAAAATTATGCTTTCCCACATACCGGCCTGTATTGACATCAATTGCGACAAGGGCTTCTGTCTGCTCTATCACAATATATCCGCCTGATTTGAGCCAAACCTTTTTCTTCAGCGCCCTTGAGATATCCCCTTCGATATTATAGGCATCAAAAATGGATTCACGGCCCTGATAAAGCTCCACTGACAATTTCACATCAGGCATAAGCTCCCTTAAAAAATTCTGAACATTTTCATATTCTTCCCGGGAGTCAATCACAAGCCTGTCTGCTTCATCTGCCATAAGATCCCTTACTGCCCTGAAGGTCACATTAAGATCCCTGTACACAAGGGATGGGGCTGATGCTGTCCTGCTTTTTGCCAATATGGATTCCCAGGTTTTTGTCAGAAAATCAATTTCCTTTTTGATTGTGTCTTCACCAATGCCCTGTGCCTGGGTTCTGAATATATATCCGAAACTGTTTTTACGTATGGACAATAAAAGCTCTCTTAGCCTGGTTCTTTCAGCTTCATCTTCTATCCGCCTTGAAATTCCTATATGATCAACCGTTGGCATCAAAACCATATAACGGCCTGCAAGTGAAATATGGGCCGTAATCCTCGGCCCCTTTGTGCCTATGGATGATTTGGCAACCTGTACAAGTATTTCCTGACCCTCTGTCAGCAGGTCGCCTATGCTGCATTCCTGGGCAAGACTGTGTTTCCATGATTCCCGTCCGCCACCCAGATTGGTTTCATTTTCCTGGATTTCTTCCGGCCCGGCATCATTTTCACTGTCATTATCCATTTCAAATTTCTGATACATTTTATGACTGGCAGTATCAAGAACATCATCAACATAAATAAATGCTGCCTGGTCAAACCCTATATCCACAAATGCCGCCTGCATTCCCGGCAGCACACGCTGAACCCGCCCCTTGTAAATATTGCCTGCAATGGAGGTTTCATCCTCTCTTTCAATGAAAACCTCAACAATGGTTCCGTTTTCAAGCAGCGCCACTCTTGTTTCATGGGGAGCTGCATTTACCACAAGTTCCTTTAACATGGTGGTCATCCTTGTTTTACCTTCCTGATCAGGGCCTGCATCACCGCTTTTTCATTCATATTCAGGCATTGTGTCAATATACGTGCAGGCCTTATGGTTCTGCCGTTGTATTTTTTTAAAACCATCTCAATGGTTTGTAAATCCAAAACCGAAATTTTTTCAACTGCCCTGCGCAGATCTGTCCTGCGTATTTTTCCCTTTTTACTGAAATCCTCAACAACAAAAGAATCAAGGGATAAAAATTTTGCTATTATATGTTTTTCCGGGATGGCATCAGGCATGGTAATGATATAACGGGATATATCATTATCCCGCCTGTCCGATTTAGTGAACAGACTGCACCCTGTTACATCAAGGCCGGAAGGAAGAGTATTGTTCAGCCTGTTCATGACAATTTCAGGAGAAACCATGCCTTCAAGTTCAATACAGCATATTTCCTCTTCACTTTCCATTCCCACAGGCAGAGCATTTTCAAAGGACAGTTTCATCTGTGGATTGAACCCCTGGGAATACCTTGCATTCAGTTTTGCCCGCCTTATTGCTCTCTGGAAAATTGTGGCAAGCTCAAGGTGTCCGAAAAACCGCGCAGGTCCGAGCTTTGAAAACCTGATCTCAAATTTTTTAAATATTTTCTCCTGGGCAGGCTTCAGTGAAACGGTTGCGGAGTCTGCATTGTTCTGTTCCCTGGGAACTGATTTATGAAGAACAGGCTTTATTGTTCTGAAATCACATACTCCGCACCCTGTGCATCCGTTTTCCCTGCAGTCCGGCGTCTGCGCACCCTGCTTTGCCTTTTCATATTCTTCCCGCAGAAACTCACAGGATACGCCGGAATCAATATGATCCCAGGCAAGGGGAACACCCGGATCTTCACTGCCCTTCATATAGGTTTCAGGATCAATGCCTGATTCTTCAAAGGATTTCTGCCACAAATTAAAATCAAACTGGTCTGCCCACCCGTCCAGACGGCAACCATTTTTGAATGCTGCCACAAGAAGGCCTGACAATTTTCTGTCACCACGTGCCCATACGCCCTCCACAAGACTCATTTCAGGGCTCTGCCACTTAAGGTTCACTTTACGGTGCCTGAGATTGTCCTTTAGATACTGAAGTTTTCTTTTTGTTTCACCAAGACTGATCTGTGAACACCATTGAAAGGGAGTGTGGGCCTTGGGAATAAAACAGGCCACGCTTGCATTTATGGTTTTTTTACCCTTTGCATGGGCGGAAGCCAGACGAGTTGCAAGGGAGCATATGGCTTCAATGTCATCATCGGTTTCAAACGGAAGCCCCATCATGAAATACAACTTGATGGTTTTCCATCCAAGTTTCAGTGCATTTTCAACAGCAGCGGAGATACTCTGCTCTGTAAGGTTTTTATTAATTATATCCCTCAGGCGCTGGGAGCCTGCTTCCGGTGCAATGGTAAATCCTGTTTTTCTGACCCTGCGTATTATATTCATCAATTCAGGAGTCAGTTTTTCAGCACGTATGGAAGGAAGGGAAACTGCATTGCAATGTCCCCTGCCCAGTTCAAGCAGACAGGACATGAGGCTGGCAAGACTGGAATAATCTCCGGTACTCAAAGATAAAAGGGAAATATCTGAATATCCGGTAGTCTGCAATGATTTTTCGGCAATTTCAATCAGGTCGGGCAAAGACCTTTCCCTGACAGGCCTGTATATCATGCCTGCCTGACAGAATCTGCACCCCCTGGTACAACCCCTGGCAATTTCAAGCCTTAACCTGTCATGAACCGGCTTTGCAAACGGAACAATGGGCGAATACGGAAATGTATGTCTTGTAAGCTCAGGCAAAAAAGCCCGCCTGACACGGGTATAATCATCAAAAACAGGAACAAGGCGGTAACCAGTCCCGGCTGCTTCACTAAGCTCTGCATTGAAAAAACAGGGAACATACACTCCCTCTATTTCCGACAAAAGCCTTAAAAGAGTTCTTTTGCTGCCGTCTCCGTGTTTTTTAAATTCAATAACCTTTTCTGAAATTTCAATTACAGCCTGCTCTCCGTCACCTATGACAAAGGCATCAAAAAAATCTGCCAGGGGCTCAGGATTGAATGCACACGGCCCTCCTCCTATGACAAGGGGAAAAACATTTCTGCGATTCTCAGCATGAAACTCAATCCCAGACAGGCTCATCATGGTAAGGATATTGGTGAAATTCAGTTCATATAAAAGACTTACGCCAATGATATCAAAATCCTTCAGATCTCTTCTGGATTCCATGGAAAGGCATGGAATCCCCCTGTCCCTTAAAATGGCTTCCATGTCAGGCGCAGGAGCAAAAAAACGCTCTGCTGCAATTTCATCCCTGGCATTTAAAATGGAATAAAGGATCTGTATGCCGAAATGGGAAGTACCTATTTCATACAGATCAGGAAAAACCAGGGCAAAGCTTAAGTCTGTTTTTTCAGGATCCTTTCTGACCGCATTTATTTCATTGCCTGAATATCTTGTGGGCATTGTGACGCTGCAACATATCCGGTCAAGGATGTCTTGATAATTTTGCTGATGCATGTTACTTGAGTTTTTTAAAATACAACCTTTAAATATGGATAAAATCAAATTTTTTAATATATTATTTTATGCAGGAAAAGGCAATGAAAAGAACAAAAATCAATAAACTGCTCAAACTTGAACAAAGCCCGGGCAAAGTGCTGATAAAAGGCTGGATCAGAACCAGACGGGATTCAAAGGGATTTTCATTCATGGAAATCAATGACGGGTCATGCCTTGCCAATATACAGGTAATTGCAACATCGGAACTTGATAATTATGACAGTGTACAGGCCCTTACCACAGGCAGCTCAATAGGTGTCTCAGGTATGCTCGTTGAATCGCCTGGCAAAGGCCAGAAATGGGAAATCCAGGCCATGAATGTTGAAATAATCAATATTGCCCCTGACTCATATCCTCTTCAGAAAAAACGTCATTCCGATGAATTTTTAAGAACAATTGCCCATTTAAGACCCCGTACCAACAAATACGGGGCAATTTTCAGAATCAGGTCGGAAATGGCATATGCCATACATAAATTTTACAGAGAAAAAGGGTTCAGATACCTTACCTCCCCCCTTATCACAGGATCAGACTGCGAAGGTGCAGGAGAAATGTTCAGGGTTACAAGCCTTGATCCTGAAATGGTAAAAAAACAAGGCTTCATGGATTTTTCCAGGGATTTTTTCGGCCGGGAATCCAACCTTACTGTTTCAGGCCAGCTGTCTGCTGAAATGTTTGCAATGGCATTGGGTGATGTATATACATTCGGCCCCACCTTCAGAGCTGAAAATTCCAATACAAGCCGCCATGTCGCTGAATTCTGGATGCTTGAGCCTGAAATGGCTTTCTGCGATCTTGAAAGCGCAATGGATCATGGGCAGGAGCTTGTAAAATATCTGACCTCACACGCCATGGAAGAATGCAGTGAAGACATGGCCCTTTTTGCAAAATTTGTGGACAAATCCCTGCCAGAACGCATTGATATAATTCTAAACTCTGATTTTGCAAGAATTTCCTATGCACAGGCCATTGAAATTTTAAAAACTTCGGGGAAAAAATTTGAGTTCCCGGTTGAACAGGGTATTGATCTTCATTCTGAACATGAACGCTATCTTGCAGAAGAATACTGCAAAAAACCTGTTTTTATCCATGATTACCCAAAACAGATCAAGCCTTTTTACATGCGCCTTAATGATGACGGAAGAACAGTTGCGGCAGTGGATCTTCTGGTTCCGGGAATAGGCGAGCTCATAGGCGGCAGCCAGAGGGAGGAAAGGCTTGATGTCCTGGAAAAACGCATGGATGAAATGGGGCTTTCAAAACAGGGCTATTGGTGGTACCTGGACTCCAGGCGATACGGATCTGTTCCGCATTCAGGCTTTGGCCTGGGCTTTGAAAGATTCCTAATGCTCATTACAGGCATCTCCAATATAAGAGATGTTATTCCTTTTCCAAGAACTCCGGGCAGTATTGATTTCTGACAGAATTTTTTAATTTAGCCTTGATTTTTACCCTGATTTTTGCTTGGAATACAACATAATCCGTTCAATTATGGAGAGCACCATGCCAAGCCTTGAAGACCGGGACAGGGAAACACAGGAAGAACTCTACAGACGCCTTGAAGCCAAGACCCTTGAAATGGGAATAACATATACTTTTGCCCAGTATCTGGAGCAGATGGAAACCTATCTGCTCCAGCTTGAAGAACGGGTAAGAACCCTGGAAGCAAAAAACGGCATTGATCCACGTGATACCTGAAACATATTTTTTCCATTCTGATGTTGCCGCAACAATTATTGAAGCTGCCGGCCAGGGCCTGTCCCATGTCAGGGTCTCCCTTGACCTGAATCTGTCCCGAAAAAATTTTGAGATAAAAAACACCACCCTTGTACTGAATGATATTGCCTTTGTTGAAATCAACAAACTTGAATCAATTGCATCTTCTCCGGGCAAAATTTTCATGCTCAGGGACAACGAGCTAAAGCCTCTGGAAACAAGGGCAGGCGGATATTATAAACTTGTCCCGACAGAAACCGCACCCATACTTGAAATAAATGGAATCAAAATGCACCGCTCAGGGGCCATTGACCCTCTTCTTGATGCACGGTTAAAGGCAGAGCTTGTGGTCAGGCCCCATGATTTTGTCCTTGATACCTGTGCAGGTCTTGGATATTCTGCTGTATATGCTTTAAAACAGGGCGCAGAAAAAATAATCTCCGTTGAAAAAAGCCGGGAAGTGCTGAATCTCCGCCAATTCAATCCCTGGTTTAAAAAATATGATAAAAAAATCCAGCTTGTTCATGGAGACATAACCGAGGTTATAACAGAACTGAAACAGGCAAGTTTTCACTGCATTATCCACGATCCGCCAAGATTTACCTCAGCAAGCGGCATGCTTTACAGCAGGAAATTTTATGGAGAACTGTTCCGGGTCATGGCAAAGGGTGCAAGGCTGTTTCATTATACTGGCAATCCCGGCAGAATCAGATACCAGGACAGATTCATAAAAAACACAATAAAAAGGCTTACAGCATCAGGGTTTGAAAACCCTGAATTTAAAGAGAACCTGCAGGGAATTTATGCCCGGAAAAATAAAGCTTAAATACGGACACAAATTTTATGAATTCAGCCTGCCGCATGGAGCTGATGTTCTTGAAATAAACGAGCCTGGTCCCTGCATTGACATGGAGAAGTTTGAAAATGATCTTGGCAAAGCGCTTCCCGCAGACCTGTCCTTATGCCGGTCAATTGCCATAGTAATTGCAGACAAGACAAGAACCTGCGCATACCCGGAATATCTTCCCCGGATTGTGGATGTGCTTTTAAAAAACGGGGCTGAAACCAAAAGCATCAGATTCTTCATTGCCTACGGCACCCATGAGAAACAAAGTACAAGCCAATGTCATGATGCTTACGGCGGCATATATTTCAAATATCCCTTTATTCATCATGACAGCAGAGACAAAAGTATTTTTACCTTTGTCGGAGAAACAGGGTATGGAACCCGGGTGCATATGCGGAAAGACCTTCTTGAATGTGATCTTGTGATCAGTTTTGGCGCCATATCCCATCATTATTTCGCAGGATATGGCGGCGGCAGAAAGCTGATTTTTCCCGGCCTTGGATATATATCGGATATTTATCACAACCACAGCCTCTTTCTGGATCATACAGGCAAAACAACAAACACCGGATGCAGGCCGGGCAACCTTGAAAACAACCCCGTTGCAGAAGATCTTATGCAGATAGACAATATGCTTGATATTCCCAGAATTTCCATACACGGCATCCTTGATTCATCAGGAAAACTCTGCCGCCTCATTGTGGGGAAAACATATGAAGACTTCCTCAGAGCCTGCAAAATGCTTGATTCCTTCTACATGACAGGCCCTGCAAAACGCTATGGTTTTATCCTTGCATCATGTGGAGGCTTTCCAAGGGATATAAACATGATTCAGGCCCATAAATCCATCCACAATGCTTCCATGTTTGTCAAAGACTCGGGCTGCCTTGCTCTCATGGCGGAATGCAGGGATGGAATCGGGTCTGAGCCGTTTATGCAATATCTTGGCTGCAATAATACAGCAACATTATTTGATAAACTTGCAAAATCATACAATGGCAACGCAGGCACTGCATTATCCATGATGTTGAAAACAGAAAGAATAGACATTTTTCTGAAAACTTCACTCAAAGACGGGCAGTGCAGGCATATGGGCGTTAAAAAAATTGATATTGCAAAAATAAATTCTCTGATTGAAAGACATGGCAACGACATGGCCTGTATAAAAAGCGCAGGCCTGCTTGTGCAGCCAAACTAAGCTACAATACAGCTTTTTTGTATTTTTGCTTGTAAAAATTTTTTTTCAATATTAGAGTAAACCAAATCATCCGGAGGTATGATTCAGGTAAAAATTTTTTGGGGCCCTGCCTTTTCCATGGTACGGGCAAATATAATCTAAGCAAACGGAGAGGTGAAAAAATGACAAATATAGGGTTTGATAAAAAACTTTATATTGGTTCCATCGGAATTATCATTCTGACTATTCTCATAATTACTCTGGCAAATTTTTACCAGAGCAAAAACTCTTTTCTCTCCAAGGGCCAGACAAGCATACGAAATGTATCTGATGTGCTTTTAAAGACAATACAATTGAAATATAACCTTCAGAAGGAAAAAATTGAAGCGGACATGGGAGCCCTCATGGCTAAACAAAAAAGCGCAGGCAATATCATGGTTGTCAATGCAAGAACCATTGACCTTGATATTCATGACATAAAAACGGGCAGAAAAGAAAAAATAACAATCCCCAAACTCATTTTCGGGCTCCAGTTCGTCACAGGAGACAATAACCTTGTGGATAAAATAGGCAAATTCAGCACATCGGACATCGCAATATACCAACTGCATGACAACAAATTGATAAAAGTTTCATCAACAACCAAAAACAAAGACGGGTCAAGGCAGATTGGCGAGTATTATACTTCAGGAACTGAAATATATAAAAAGATTGCAGCTGGCAACCAGATTATTTTCCTGACAAAGCAAGGCTCTGATATTTCCATGCGTTTTTTAAAGCCGTTCCGGGAAAACATTGAGAACAAAATTGCGGGGGCCTATGGAGTTACCAGCAAAATCCTGACCAATGACCTTATTGAGCTCATAACCAGAGTAAACGTGGGAGGATATGGGTATTCCTTTGTCAGCGACGCTGACGGCACAATCCTTGTTCATCCTGACAAGGCCTATATCTCATTAAAGGTTGATGAATTGGAAAACAGCGGAGAAAAAATTACAAACCAGAAATCCGGACCTGCAGTTTATAAGCACGATGGCAGGACCTATCGTGCTTATACAAATTATTTTGAACCATGGCACCTTTATTTCACAACAGCGGTATCAGAGGCTGAACTCATGACAGGAGTCAACCGTCAAATACTGACAAGTGCAGGTATAAGCGGGGTCATAGTTCTGATTGTGGGCATACTGATAATTGCTTTCATGAACCGGCAATTGATGAAAAGCATGAACGGCATGGCAAAAATGGCAAAAGAAGTGGCAAAAGGGAATTTCAAATATACTTTCACATATGATGCCCGCGATGCAATAAAGGACACAGTTGACTCAATGAATGAAATGGTAAAAGGCCTTGCCAGCATGATTACAGATATAAATTCCGGAGTGAGGACACTGAGCTCGGCCTCAGGCGAATTAAACCTGATTTCAGACAAAATGAATGAGGGTTCCGAAACAACTGTTTCAAAGGTAAATACGGTTGCTTCAGCAGCAGAGCAGATGAGTGCCAACATGGATTCAGTTGCAGCTGCCATGGAAGAGGCAAGCACCAATATTGAAATTGTGGCAACGGGCACAGGAGAAATGCAGGCCAGCATTGACAAAGTTTCTGAAAATTCAGGCCATACCAGAAAAATTACAGAAAAAGCCGTTGCAAAGGCCCAGCAGACATCAAAAAGAGTGAGTGAACTCGGCCGGGCAGCAGAAGAAATAAACAAGGTAACCGATACAATCAACAGCATATCATCACAGACCAACCTTCTTGCCCTTAATGCAACCATTGAGGCGGCAAGGGCAGGAGAAGCGGGCAAGGGCTTTGCCGTTGTGGCGAATGAAATCAAGGAACTGGCAAGTCAGACTGCCGGAGCCACAGAAGATATTGCCATAAATATCAAGCAGATCCAGGATCAGATTTCAGGTGCTGTAACCGAGATCCAGGAAATCTCCCGGATTATTGACCAGATCGACAATTTTGTAAATGAAGCAGCCTCTGCCATTGAACTCCAGGCTGCAACCACATCTGAAATTACGGATAATATCAATCAGGTATCCCAGGGCATACAGGAAGTGAACCTGAATGTAAACCAGAGTTCAGAAGTATCTGCTCAGGTTGCTGAAGAAATCAGCGATGTACTGCGGGCATCCCAGGAAATCAACAAATTCTCTTCAGATGTCAAGGAAAAAGCCGGAATTTTAAATGATGTTATGGCCCAGTTACAGGCCATGACAGAAAAATTTACAATATAACCGCAGGAGCATGCGTCCCGGCAGAACGATCAAAACCGCGAACAAGTTTTATTAATCCCGGCATAACAGTATTGCGGCCGTTCAGCTTGGCCCGGTACATCATGGCATCGGCATCCTGAATAATTTTGTTCATGTCAGCACAGCGGTCAAGTTCTGCAACTCCGAAACTTGCGCTTATTCTTATGATCTTGCTGTCATGCATAATAGTCTGACCTGCTATTTGCATTCTGAGCCGGTCTGCAAGTTCCATGGCTTTTTCCTTTCCGGTTTCAGGCAGAACAGCAATAAATTCTTCTCCGCCGTATCTGGCAAGCACATCTCCTGTCCTCATGTTCTGCTGCACGACACTGGCTACTGTCTGCAATACCTTATCCCCTGCAATATGGCCATATGTATCATTGATATTCTTAAAATGATCCAGATCAAACATAAAAACCGACAGCCTTGTTTTATGGCGCACAGCGCGTGCAATATGACGTTTCAGCTGACAGGCAAATTCCCTTCTGTTATAACAGCCTGTAAGCGGATCAATAATTGCTGCATTCTGAAGGGTCTCCATTTTAATCTGCCTGCACAGGGCAACAATACAGGCCTGCACAATCATGTTCACCATATCGGTATGACGGCTTGAAAGGCTGTGGCGCGGCAGCATATACATTCTTGCATGCAGGTTATCTTCTTTCATTTCAAAGGAAATCATATCCTTGACATCAGATTCCTGCACCACTCCGCCCTGTACAAAACAATGATTCAGCCATACCAGTTTTTTCCTGTCCTCAATAACAAAATCCTTCATTATGAGCTTTTCAAAAACCTGACTGCAGGTTCCCGGATAAGTTCGTACATCAACCTTGTTTCTGTTCTGAATTACGAAGGCCAGAAACCTGTAATCCAAGATATCCTTTAAACATACAGAAGCTGCATCAACAATTTGCCCGACAGACTGTTTTTTGTTCAGCTCCATTATATGACGGGTAAGCTTTTCAAGATCAGATTGTTTTTTTGTATCCTTGAAAACAAATGAAAATACTGATGCCATTGAAGCGGATAATCTGTGCAAAGTTCTTTTCATGCCTGAATCCCCATATTATCTCCTGCAATTTCTTGATCTTCTCCTTCTCAAACCTGAAAAGCAATACCTGTGCCATACAATAATACATTCAAATAATTACAGTAAAATCAGGCTATTACAAAAATCAACCAGCCTGTGTTCATTTTTCAGACCAGGAAATTTCTGCCGGGAACGTCAGAGTTATGACATACATGCCAGGAATTTCAGGAAACATATAGTTTTTCTCAATAAAGCTGTCCTTTTTTAAAGATATTAAAAATTTGATTGAAATTTAAAACCCGATTAATAGTGGCTGCAATAAAAACCCAAAAAAAAGGATAAAACTATGAGCGAAAAATATATATCCATGTGGCGTGAATCAGGAATTGACCTTAAAGCGCATGATCTGCTTTTGAAAGTGCTTTCAGAGGCCTATGAGAATATTTATCTTGCCCAGGACTCACGGCCTTCAGCCATGAAATATTTTGATTCTGTCATGGGTGAAATTCATGGGTTAAGAATCAAAGAACTTCTTGACGAAAAGCAACAGGGACGCAGGATTATAGGCTCTTATTGCGTATTTGTGCCTGAGGAAATTGCCCTGGCAGCCAATGCCACCCTTGTGGGGCTTTGTTCCGGAGCAGATTTTGCGATGGAAGAGGTTGAAAAATATCTTCCGCGAAACACATGCCCGCTTATTAAATCAGCCCTTGGTTTCAAACTGGGCAGAGTCTGTCCCTATATTGAAACCGCTGACATGATAGTCGGGGAAAATACCCTGGATTGTTGAAACATCAGGAGCTGTTGTTGTGGGAGAAGAATCCTGCGTCGGAGAACGAGGTGTCAGAAATCTGACAGATAATTCAGGGTCCACAATTGATGAACTGATCACCGCCATTGCAGACAGGTATTTTAAAATAGATTGTGCAATTTTCACCCCAAATGCAGACAGGACAAATCATATTATTCAAATGGCTGAATCTGCCAATGCCAACGGAGTTATCCACTATGGGCTGCAATTCTGCCAGCCCTATCTGATGGAGTCTGTACAGGTTGAAAAAACACTGGAAGAAAATAATATTCCGTGCCTGCGGATTGAAACCGATTATGGAATGGAAGATCTCGAACAGATAAAAACAAGGGTACAGGCCTTTATTGAACAAATAGGAGAGTGAACAGGGCCATGAAATATGCGGGCATTGATATCGGATCCAGAACTATGGAACTTGTTGTGGTGGAAGACGGGCAGATCTGTCTGTCAAAAGAGGCAGACACAGGTTTTGATCCGGTTGCAGGAGCAAGGCAGATTCTTGAGGGTGTTGAATACGACCAGATAATGGCAACAGGCTATGGACGGCACCTGTTTGAAATGTCATTTGACCATGCCAGCACTGTTACCGAAATAAAAGCCCATGCGCAGGGAGCATATGCCCTGTTCCAAAATAAAGGCATGATTATTGACAATGCCTGTATTCTTGATATAGGAGGCCAGGATTCCAAAGCCATTGCCCTTTATAAAAACGGTCGTGTCAGAAAATTTGAAATGAATGTTTACAGATTGCCCTTAAGGCCTATTTGTTCTGCAGCCGGTTTCATGCCTGCAATCACTTCAGAAATAAGCTCTAAAAGCTCCATATCAAGGAATTGTGCGCCCTGAAGAATTACCTGCCTGTCAATTTTGGCGGCAAAGCTTTTATCCTTGAACTTTTTTTTAACTGATTTTGCCTTGATATCAAGAATACTTTTTGAAGGCCGTACAATGGCTGCGCTTGCAACAAGCCCTGTCAGTTCATCAATTGCGTACAAGGTTTTTTCAAGGCTGGTTTCAGGCTTCACATCAGTGCATATCCCGTATCCATGACTGATCACCGCCCTGATATAGTCTTCAGGCCAGCCATGCTCCCTGAAAATCTCAATGCATTTTTTGCAATGCTCCTCTGGAAACAATTCATAATCCAGATCATGAACCAGGCCTATAACCCTCCATTTTTCCTCATCTTCATTGAATTTTGCCGCAAAATGAGCCATTACAGACTCCACGGCAAGAGCATGGCGGATCAGACCGGGTTTTGTATTATATTTTTTCAGAAGTTCAAAAGCCTCTTTTCTATCTGGAACATGGGAATCCATAAGATATATCCTTTGTATTGCAGCGCATTTTCTTGCTTTTTTAAACCAGTATAGTAAACTATTTTCATACCTGCTAAATTATTATAAGTCAATATTTATGATTTTACCTGTTTTTAATATAAAATCTGTCTATGAAGACAATGAAGATGTGCTGCTGTTCTGGCAGAAAAAAACATTTAACTGCCTGTTCGCAGCTATTGTGATTCTTGGAGCCATACCCTATGTACTGAGCTTCAGATTCGCATTTGATCAGGCAGAATGGCATAGAATCATATTTTATTCCTTTATATACGCATGGCTCTGCCTCATTGCCTTTCTCAGAAAAGGCAATTTTCAGACAAGGCTGTGGGCTGGAATCACGGGGTTTTATATAATGGGAATATTCAGCCTCTGCACCACAGGTCTTGTGGGCAGTGCGCGCCTTTATTTATTATGCTTTTCAATATTTGCCGCTGTATTTTCAGGAATACGGGGAGCATTGGCAAGCCTGATCATCAATCTTGCCACCATGGTATGTGCAGGCTTGCTGTACTCAAAGGGAATGATTGCGTACAAAGGAGGCAATGAAGTTCTGATTCCGGCTCAATGGTGGGTTACAACCGGCACTTTTGCTGCATTAAACGCCGCTTTAACCATAATACTGGCAGTTCTCATCAAAACGCTTGAAATATCAGGCAGGGAATTTAAACACCTGGTAAAAAACACCAGAGATATCATATGGACATGCAATGAAAATTTTAAAATCACCTTTGTCAATTCAGCTGTTCTTCAGACATTTGGATTTACTCCGGGTGATTGGATTGGCAGACATGTGTCCTTTTTATTCCAAGGCCGGGATTTCACTGATTTTAAAAACCAGACTTCAGATTCTACCCCCTTTTATTGTGAAAGCCTGATCCGTCATAAAAACGGGACAGATATTCCAGTTGAAATCAGCGGTTCAAAAATTAAGGCGCAGCCTGACAATCCCAACCGGTACCAGGGCATTATAAGGGATATATCCAGGCTCAAGGCCCAGCAGAGGGAACAGGACAGGCTCAGACAAAAACTTGTCCAGGCTGAAAAAGTCAGGGCACTGGGCATACTTGCAGGAAGCGTCGCCCATGATCTTAACAATATACTTTCAGGAATCACAACCTACCCCGAACTGATGCTGATGGACAGAAACATTGATCCGGAATTAGCGCACGGACTGAATATTATTAAAGATTCAGGCAGCAAGGCAGCAGCCATTGTAAATGATCTGCTCATCATATCAAGGAGTAACAGCGCCCGCATAGAAACCATTAATATAAACACCATAGTTGACAGATATATTGACTCGCATGACTTTAAAAAAATCCAGGAATCCTGCCCTGAAACAAAAATTAAAACCGAACTTGACCCTGAACTGCTCAATATCACAGGCTCTTGCATACATATTGAAAAAGCCCTCATGAACCTTGTTATCAATGCTGTGGAGGAAATTGCATGTAAAGAGGGCAGCAAGAGGATAACAATAACCACTTTCAACCGCTGTACAGATCATGAGATTCAGGGGTATGAAACCATCCCTCCCGGAGAATACGCTGTTTTAAGCCTACAGGACAATGGAGGAGGGATTGACCCCAAAAATCTTAAAAAAATTTTTGAACCGTTTTTTACACGCAAACAAATGGGAAAAAGCGGAACCGGCCTGGGTCTTACCATAGTATGGAACACTGCAAAGGATCACAACGGATTCATTGATATCACTTCATGCGCACAAGGCACAAGATTTGATCTGCTGTTTCCGGCCACAAAAAAAGAAATTCATATGGATGAAAAACCGCTGTCCCTGGAACAGATCAAAGGACATGGGCAGACAATTCTTGTTGTTGATGACCTTGAAGAACAGCAGAAAATTGCAATAAGCATTCTGAAAAAACTGGGATATAATGCAAAGGCCGTGGGGAACGGATATGATGCTGTCAGATATATAGAATCAAACCATGTGGACCTTGTCGTTCTGGACATGATCATGAACCCTTCCATAAGCGGGCTTGAAACATACAGGAGAATCAAAAGAATAAAACCCGGTCAAAAAGCTGTGGTTGTAAGCGGATATTCAGAATCAGAAGATGTCATGGAGACCCTGAACCTTGGAGCAGGAGCTTTTATAAAAAAACCATATACCATTATGGATATGGGAATTGCCATTAAGGAGGAGCTGAAAGAACAGTGAAAATTTTCAAAACAAAAAAACAGATGCAGAAATGGTCAAAACAACTCAAAAAAAACTCACAAACAATATGCCTGGTACCCACCATGGGATATTTTCATAAAGGCCATATTTCCCTGATGGAAAAAGGCAGATCCATGTGTGATGAACTTGTTGTGAGCATATTTGTAAACCCTGCTCAGTTCGGGCCCAATGAAGATTTTGATTCCTATCCCTCTAATATTGAGCGTGACCTGAAGATGGCTGAACAGGCAGGAGTCACTGCCATATTCCTTCCAACCCGGGAAGATATATACCCTGAAAATTTTCAGACAGGAATTGAACTTAAGCATTTGCCCAAATTTCTGTGCGGCAGATGCAGGCCAGGCCATTTTGCCGGTGTTGCAGTAATTGTCACCAAACTTTTTAACATAGTGATGCCGGATGTGGCAGTGTTCGGAAAAAAAGATTATCAGCAATTGCAGATCATCAAACAAATGGTCAAAGACCTTGATTTTGATATTAAAATTGTTGCAGGAGAAATTATCAGGGAAGAAGACGGCCTTGCCATGAGCTCCAGAAACACTTATCTGTCTGAGCTGCAGAGAAAATCGGCTCTGAGTCTTTCAAAATCCATTGAAATTGCAAAAAAACTGGCTGAACAGGGAGAAAAAAATCCATCTGTTATTCTCCGTCAGTTACATGAATTTATAAATTCATTCCCTGAGACAAGTATAGATTATATCACGTTCTGCGATCCTGAAACACTTGAAGATGTAAAAGAAATCAGCCAGCCTGTTCTGCTGGCAATGGCAGTGCGGGTCGGTACCACAAGGCTCATTGACAATGCTGTTATCCATCCAGGACGATGATGACCCGGCATTCCTTTAAAAATCTGTGGCGCTCAGTTATTGTCTCCAGCAGTCTGTAATCTGACATGCTTATGACAATGGCTGCATCCGGCTGCCCTTCCTTACGCAACCCCTTGAAAACAATAGGATTTTTGCCTGCGCGCAGGTCTGAACGAGCCAGATCCATATCGCAGACATATTTGCAGATACCGTTCTGAACTGCAAATTCCCTGCTTATGAAAGCCGATGAATATACAGCATGCCCCTGTTCACTGACAATGACAGGGGCAAGCACAGGTTTGAGATCAAGCCCCCTTGCATCAATAATAAGGCCGGTATATTCATTTTCTGTACAGGCTTTAATTCCCCTTTTCTGATCTTCCAGAGTTATTTTGGGTATCTGACGGATATTCTCAGGAAGAACCAATTGCAAAAAACCGCCATACATACTGGTTTCAATTGTGATTTCAACGGCCAGGGCAGATGTATAATATTGTTTTAAAATTACTGCATCTCTTGCTGTTTTTTCTATTCCCGCCAGAATAATATCATTTTTTGAGGAATAATCCCCAATGGTAAGGTCTGCATTAATCTTGATATGCTTTAAAATATCCAGAAGGTTACGGTTTGCATCAGCCCTTGCCGCACCTGGAACCGATTCTGCTGATACTACAGCCCTGCCTTCGGGAGCTGCTCTGCCCGTTGCCCAGATTGTTCCTGAAGTCCAGTCTATTGAACCATTTTTAAACACACTGATGCAATGGGCAATCCGGCAATGATTTTTGCCGGCAATGCATATATCACCTGCATTGCATATCAAAAGAATACCCAAAAACAATACAGCAGCAAATCTGTTGGCCCCTCTTTTATGCACTAGTTTGTCTTTTTAATAAAATTTGATTCTATAAAATCAGCCAACCGGCGGATATCTTCCAGCCCGAACATAGGAACATCTGGTTTATATTCCGAATCACTTACAAAAGCGATAAGATTCTCATCTTCCAGGCATAAAGGTTTTTTATGGGTGCTTTTTTTTCTGAATACTTCTATTTTCGGCAGGGCCTGTTTTTTGAACCCTTCGGCAAGGATAATGTCCATATCTGCAAGATAAGTTCTCATTTTTTCAAGATAATCTGCATTATCATCCTTCAAAAGGGCAACCTGACCTTCCGTAATGACAAGAGTAGCCTGAGCTCCCGCCCTTCTGTGGCGCCAGCTGTCCTTGCCTTTTTTATCCATTTCAAACCCGTCATGGGCATGTTTTACGGTTCCTGTTCTATATCCTTTCTCACGCAGACAGGCAATCAGCTTTTCCAATAATGTGGTCTTTCCTGAATTTGACTTTCCTACAATGGTAATAATATGCGGTTTCATGATGTTATTGTACCCTGTGCTGATAATTGAATTTTCAATAAAATAGTGTCCCTTGACCCTAAAGTCAACCCGGAGTGCAGGTATTGTTTTTTTTATTGCATAACTTATTAAACAATAGTATTGTTTTTTTAATTTCAATCAATTAAAAATATAAATTTTGCACAAAAACCATTATTATTCCATGGAGATTAAGAAAAATATCAGTTTAATAGGAATGCCTGCTGCCGGCAAAACCACAATAGGCAAACTGCTTGCTGAACAAACAGGATACAGATTCATTGATTCAGACGATATAATTCAGTCAGGGGAGAATGCCACTCTTGCCCAGATAATAGCAGAGAAAGGCCTTGAGCGATTTCTTGAAATCGAGGAAAACCATGTCGCAAAAATTTCATGTTCAAATCATATAATTGCAACAGGTGGAAGTGTTGTTTACCGTCCCAAAGCCATGCACCACCTTTCCGATATCAGTACCATTGTCTATCTTCATGCCACCCTTGAAACCCTTCTGCCCAGGCTTTCAGATGTCAGGGCCAGGGGAGTTGCCATGGGCCGCGGAAAAACCATTGAAGACCTTTACAAGGAAAGAACTCCCTTATATGATAGGTGGTGTGACATGAAAATAGACTGCAGCTCCATGACTGCAGACCAGATTGTAAAAAAGCTGAAACCCTGTTTATTCCCGGAATAATAAAGGAAAACACCATGGCAGATGAAATGCTTTCAACACGTGAAGTTGCAAAATTTTTAAATGTAAATGAAAAAATGATCTATTCCCTGATTGCGGAAAAAGGGTTGCCAGCCTCCAAGGTGACTGGTAAATGGCTGTTCCCGAAACACCTTGTTCTGCAATGGATAGAAGCTGGAACCCAGAATTTTCCTGAAACTGCCAAGCTGCCC
>CAYUOB010000007.1:0-42742 GCA_964446145.1 uncultured Desulfobacula sp. | reverse complement strand
AGATACGCGAAGCCATTAAAGCCCATTTTGAAAAAGAGCAGATTCTCTTTACCCAAGGGATTAAAGTTTTAACCCTTTTCTTTATTGATGAGGTTGCCAAATACCGTGTTTATACAGATTCAGGAGAAGAAGGCGGTGAGTACGCTAGAATTTTTGAAGAAGAATACAGTCAATGGATAAATGATAATGAAAAATTGATAAATGATGCAGGACGGAAGCAGTATTGGAATTATTTGAAAAGTATTGATGTTTCGAAAACCCACAACGGCTATTTCTCTATTGATAAAAAAGGAAAACTTGTTGATGCGATAAAAACAGCAAAAAGTGAGCGTATTGAAAGTACAGACCAAAGTGCTTATGACCTGATTCTTAAAGACAAAGAACGTCTGCTCTCTTTCGATGAACCCACCCGCTTTATTTTCTCCCACTCCGCTCTCCGTGAAGGATGGGATAACCCGAATGTATTTGTTATCTGTACCTTGAAGCACAGTGACAATACAATTTCCCGAAGACAGGAAGTCGGTCGGGGCTTACGCATCGCAGTCAACCAACTGGGTGAACGCCAGGATGATTCGGCAACGGTTCACCAGACCAATGTACTGACCGTTGTTGCCAGCGAAAGCTATAAGGATTTTGTCACCGCTCTGCAACGCGATATCAGCGAATCGCTTTCTGAACGCCCACGCGTGGCGGATATACAATACTTCACTGGAAAAATAATACAGACAACCGAAGGCACCATTGAAGTAACCCCTCAAATGGCTAAACAAATTTACCGATATTTGGTAAAAAATGATTACACAGATGATAATGATCAGATTACTCAAACATACCATGACGCAGTGAAGAACGAAGAGCTTGCCGACCTCCCCGAGGATTTGAGAGCATACAAGGAACAAGTTTTTCAATTAATCGAAAGCGTCTACAGCGATGCTAAACTGCCTCAGATCGAAAATGATCGCGGTGCAAAAACAAACCCCTTAAACGCCAACTTTGAAAAAAAAGAATTTAAAGAGCTCTGGAGCAGGATTAACCGTAAAGTAGCCTATAGCGTGCATTTTGACAGTTCAGAATTGACAACAAAATGTGTTCAGACTTTAAACAGGAAACTGCGGGTTACACCTCTCCAATACACCGTAGTACGAGGCGAGCAGACAGATGACATTGATTATGAACAGGTAAAATCCGGAGATGGATTCGAAGTGAAAGAAAGCTCAACTAAATATAATGCTCATTCAGTCCATTCTGCTGTGAAATATGATCTTATTGGGAAATTAGCAGAAAATGTTCAGCTTACCAGAAAAACTATAGCTGAAATTCTGGTAAGGTTAGAAAAAGCTGTATTTGCACACTTCAAGACCAATCCTGAGAGGTTCATTTCCGAAGCTGCGCGTCTGATTCAAGAGCAGAAAGCGACCGTCATTATCGAGCATTTGAGCTACGACGCGGTTACCGACACACATGACATAGACATCTTTACAGATGGTCAAAGCAAACAGGATTTCAGCAAGGCCGGGGAACCGCTCAAACGTCATATCTACGACTATGTAATAACGGATTCAAAAACAGAGCGCACCTTTGTAAAAGAACTCGATACAGCTGAAGAAGTGGTGGTTTACGCAAAACTTCCCAAAGGCTTTTTTATTCCCACACCGGTCGGCAATTATAACCCTGACTGGGCTATTTCTTTTAAGGAAGGAGTTGTTAAACACGTTTACTTTGTGGCAGAGACCAAAGGCTCCATGTCCAGCATGGAACTTAGGGAGATTGAAAACACCAAGATTGAATGCGCCCGAAAGTTCTTTGAGGAGATTAACCGCAAAATCAACCCGGACAATGTGAAATACGATGTAGTGAACAGCTTCGGCAAGTTAATGGAAATCGTTGGTGTGGAGGCTCAATGAAAATCCTCCACACATCAGACTGGCACCTGGGCCGTTCCCTTTATGGCAGGAAACGCTACGGGGAATTTTCCGCATTTCTGGATTGGCTGGCTCAGACCATTGAAAAAGAGAAGGTCGATGCCCTTCTTGTTGCCGGAGATGTTTTTGACACCACAACTCCAGGCAACCGTGCTCAGGAACTTTATTATCGTTTTCTTGCCCGGGTTTCAGGGTCATGCTGCCGTCATGTTGTGGTCATTGCAGGAAATCATGACTCACCGACCTTTCTGAATGCCCCCGGCGAATTGCTGCGGGCGTTGAATGTATATGTGGTAGGCTCCATGACTGATACCCTGGAGGATGAAGTGATTGTGTTTTATAAGAATGGGCAGCCTGAGGCCATTGTCTGTGCTGTTCCGTATTTACGGGACAGGGATATCAGGACGGCAGGGCCAGGTGAAACCATTGAGGATAAAAATGCCAAACTTATCCTTGGTTTGAAAAAACATTATGCCGGTGTCTGTGCCATAGCTGAACAGAAACGGTCTGAATTTGAGAAAAACGGCCATGCAGGGGTGCCGATTATTGCCTTGGGGCATCTTTTTACGGCAGGCGGCAAAACACTTGATGGAGACGGTGTCAGAGAGCTGTATGTCGGGTCTCTGGCCCATGTGGATAAAGATGCGTTTCCCTCATCCATTGATTACCTTGCTCTTGGCCATCTGCATGTTCCACAATGCGTCAGTAACATGGAAAACATGCGCTATTGCGGTTCCCCCATACCCATGGGTTATGGTGAGGCAAATCAGGAAAAAAAGGTTGTGCTCATTGAATTCAACGGAACTGAGCCGGATATTCAGGAAATTTCAGTGCCGTGTTTCCAGCAATTGGTTCGGATCAAAGGCAGTCTTGACGATATCCATGTAAATCTGGAAAATTTGAAACACGAAGGCAGCCATGCATGGCTTGAAATTGAATATACAGGCAGGAATGTTGTTGGCAATCTGAGGGAAATATTTGAACAGGCATTGGCTGGTTCGTCCATGGAAATCAGGCGGATAAAGAACAGGCAGCTCATTGACCGGATGATCAGCACAATTGACGAGAATGAAACCCTTGATGACCTGGATGTGAATGATGTGTTTGAACGGTGTCTGGACGCCTTTGATGTACCGGACGAGGATCGGGATAAGCTGATTGTTTCTTATAATGAAATAATCAGGGGTTTAGCGGAGGATGATATTAATGCCGAATAATCCGCAGATGGACGCAGAAAAGGTTAGCAATCATGAAAATACTTGAACTCAGATTTAAAAATCTTAATTCCCTTTATGGTGAATGGATCATTGATTTTACTGCCCCTGAATATATTTCAAATGGGATTTTTGCTTTGACCGGGCCAACCGGAGCCGGCAAATCAACTGTTCTGGATGCTGTTTGCCTGGCGCTTTACGGGGCAACTCCCCGTCTTGGCAGAATTACCAAAACCACCAATGAAATTATGTCCCGCAGAACTGGCGAGTGTTATGCTGAAGTGCTGTTTGAATCACAGGCCGGCAGGTTCCGCTGCCACTTTGGCCAGCACAGGGCACATAAAAAACCCCGGGGCGAGCTGCAGGCTCCAAGGCATGAGATTGCAGAAGGAGTTGAAAACGGCAGGATCATCGAAAATCAGCTCAGGCGTGTGGCAAGGGTTATTGAGGAAAAAACAGGAATGGATTTTGAGCGGTTTACCCGTTCCATACTCCTTGCCCAGGGCGGTTTTGACACATTTCTCAGGGCAGACACAGAACAGAAATCAAAAATTCTTGAGCAGATCACCGGAACCGAAATATATTCTGAGATTTCCCGGCGCGTCCATGAACGCCAGCGTGACGAACGGGAAAAACTGAACCTGGTTCAGGCTGAAATATCCGGTATTGAAATTCTGGAACCTGAGCAGGAAAAAGAGATTCAACTGGAGCTTGAGGCAAACCAGAAACAGGAAAAGGAACTTGGTAAGAAATTAATTGAAACTGGCAGGGCCATTACATGGGTTACCAATATTGAAGGTCTGAAAAAGGAAATCCTCGGCCTTGCTGATGAAGCAGCAAAACTGCAAACCGAAATTGAAGGATTCAAACCTGAACGCAGCAGGCTCAAGAGGGCTATGAAAGCCGCTTCACTGGATGGATTATATGCAAAGCTGACAGCCCTCCGCAGGGAGCACTCAGATGACAGCAAAGCCCTCAGAGCCGAAAAAGAGACTCTTCCTGAACTGGAAAAATCTGCAAAATTACATGCTGAATCCCTGAAAGCAGCTGAAGCCCTTTTTTTAAGAGCCAGGGAAGCCCTGAAAGCCGAAGCACCGCTGATTCAGAAAGTCCGTTCCCTTGATCAAAAACTTGAGGAACAAAAAAATGCTGTTTCAGAGATTATCAAAACCTGTGACATGGAAGCTGAAGAAATCAGCAGGTATAAACAGGCCCGTGTGAAGGAGCAGGAAAAGCGCACAAAGGCCGAAAAAATACTGAAGACAGCAGAGCAATATCTCAGAGATCATGCACAGGATGAATGGCTGATAAGCGGTCTGGCCGGTATTAAGGAACAGCTTGGCAGCCTGGCTGCCGGGCACAGGGAGATACTGCAGAAAAAAGCTGCCCTGGAAAAAGCTGATTCAGATTTGGAAAAAGCGGTAAAAAAACTTGGGGCCTGCAAAAAACAATGCGCCATCCGCAGGCAAAAGCTTGAGGATATTGCAGGCAAGCTTCGTCAGGCCAAAGGTGCCTTAAATGAATTGCTTGATGGCAGATTGCTGCGGGAATACCGCGCTGAAAAGGAATCCTTGCAAAGGGAAAAGGAATATATGGCAAGAATTGCTGCTCTTGAGGATCACAGGGCTAAACTGGAAGACGGCAAACCCTGTCCGCTCTGCGGTTCGACCAGACATCCCTTTGCTGCGGGAAATATTCCTGTGCCCGATGACATTGATGTCCGAATTGAATCATTGACTGAATTGATTTCCAGGGTCGAGGATCAGGAAACTGCCATTAAACAACTTGAAAAAGCTGAAGCTAATGCACACAAAAACCTGAATGACAGCGAGAAACTGGAAACCAGTGCTGTCAATGATAAGGAGGCTGCTGAGAAAGCTCTTTTAGAATTCAAAGAGGGCCTGGAAAAACTTCGGGCTGGTTCTGAAAAGCTCAGGCTGGCAGTATCTGAAAAACTTCAGCCACTTGGAATCACGGAAATACCCGAAGGGCAGGTTTCAGTTCTGCTTGACTCTCTTAATTCCCGGCTGAAGGCATGGCAGGAACAGATCAGTAAAAAAAATGAAATCGAAAAACAGATCACTGCCATTGACAGCGAAACGAAAGGTCTTGATGCTGTGATTGAAACCAGGGAAAGGGCTCTGGCTGAGAAACGGAAGAAACTGGACTGCCTTAAAAAAGAATATATTGCCGGACTTGATGAGCGTAAAAAATTATATGGCAGCAAAATACCTGATAATGAAGAACTTTGTCTGAACAGGGCAATTGCAGATGCTGAAGCAAATGAAAAAAAGGCCAGAGACCTGAATACCACGGTGAACCAAAAACTGGTGAGTGCCAAAACCCGTATTGAAACCCTTAAAAAGCGCATTGAACAAAGAGAACCAGACCTGAAACAGGCGGAAACAGAGTTTGCAGCAGCCCTGGGCCTTGCCGGATTTGCAGATGAAACCAGGTTTCTTAAGGCCAGGCTGACAAAAGAGGAATATGAGGCATTGTCTTTTAGGGCAGGGGAACTGGACAAGGCCGGAACCGAGCTTGATGCCAGAAAAAAAGACAGGGAAGCGCGCCTGGCTGCAAAAATTGCTGAAAAAATTACCCGCATGAGCCTTGAAGAACTGGAAAAACAATACAGGGAATATGAAGAATCCCTGAAAAACCTGCGCGATGCAATTGCCGGGCTCAGGCATAAACTTATTGAGAATGAAGCAGCCGGGAAACGGGTTAAGGAAAAGCAGGCAGCCATTGATGCCAGAAAAAAAGAATGCAGCAGGTGGGAAAAACTGCATTGGCTCATAGGTTCAGCTGACGGCAGGAAATACCGGAATTTTGCCCAGGGCCTGACCTTTGAGCTGATGGTGTCCCATGCTAACCGTCAGTTGCAGAAAATGACCGACCGTTATCTGCTTATCCGGGATGATAAACAGCCGCTGGAGCTGAACGTAGTTGATAATTATCAGGCAGGTGAAATCAGGTCCACCAGAAACCTGTCCGGCGGTGAAAGTTTTATCGTGAGCCTTACCCTTGCTCTGGGGCTTTCAAAAATGGCCAGCCGCAAGGTTCGTGTGGATTCCCTTTTTCTTGACGAAGGGTTCGGCACATTGGATGAGGAAGCACTGGAAACTGCCCTGGAAACCCTGTCCATGCTCCATCAGGATAATAAACTGATCGGGATCATTTCCCATGTGCCTGCCCTTAAAGAACGCATCAGCACACAGATAAACATTGTCCCTTTATCTGGAGGGAAAAGCACAATAAAGGGCCCCGGATGCAGGGCATTGACTGCTGGCCCGTGAAAAAGGGCATTTCCGGGGAGGACTGATAATTATCAGGCCATTGAATTTGGCTGTATATTGTGGCATAGTGGGCTTCAGGTATCAATTTCATCAGTTCAAGGAAAAGATTATATGAATCTGCAGGGTGATTTTGAAGGTTTGACGCTGGCAAGTATTCTTCAGCTTTTGTGCAATGATCAGAAAACAGGCGTTCTGACCGTAAGCTGTGAAGAAGAGGAAACCCGGGTATTTTTTGATCAGGGAACCATTGTATATGCATCTGCATCATTAAGGGAAGCAAGGCTTGGATTTCTTTTGAGAACAGATGGCATAATTTCAGCCCAGCAGCTTAAGAAATGTCTTGCCCTTGCAAAAGAGGAAAAAATGCACCTTGGCAAGATTCTGGTGGATAAAGGCTATATTTCCCTTGATACTTTAAAAAAATATAATACCCGTCAGGTTGAGGCCATATTATACAATCTTCTGTTCTGGAAAAAGGGCAGGTTTGAATACAAGGATGCAAAGCTGAATCTTGCAGGAATGATTGTAACTCAGCTTAATCCCATGAAACTCATACTTGAGGCTTCCAGACGCATTGATGAATTATCTGTCCTGAAAAAATTTATTCCAAGTGACAGGCTTGTTTTTAAAATGTCAGGCAAGGTGCAGAGCAAAGAGGAAATCAAACTCAATGCCAATGAATGGAGGATTCTTTCCCTGATTGACGGCACACGCACTGTCCGCCAGATCATAACTGAAAGCGGGTATGATGAATTTGCAGTGTACAAGATTTTTTTCTCTGTGATTTCTTCAGGCCTTATTGAGCAGAAAGAGGAAGTTCAGTTTGATGATTCCGAAGACAGGGATGATTATTCGGCAGTTTTAATAGTTTTCAATGATATTCTTGCCACCATAAGAAAAAATATTGCAGACGAGCTTGGAGACAGAACCTATTCCATTTTTGAAGAGGTAAAATCTGATCTTGCAGTGGAATTCAGACAGATTTTTGAAAATTATCACCCTGAAAATCATAAGAATGCAAATCTGCAGGCAGTAAGCCAGGCCATTGCAAATGCCGGAGATGATATGGAAATGTTTGAGGATCCAAAGGAATTTCTGGTTGCAGGATTTGCACAATATTGCGAAAAAGTTCTGGAAAAGGTTGGAAAAATCCTTGGTTCACACCCACTTGCCTCTATTTTGGCTGATATTGAAAAAGTGCTGGAGTATGTCCAGAAATATCAGGCAGGTTCAAAGGAGAAAAGCAAGATTGTCAATGACATGAAAAATGTCATTAACCGCATACAGTCTGAATTTAAAACCAGCAGAAAGCGTAAGCCAAAGGGCGGTATTTTTTCCCTGTTTTCCTGAATCAATCAGTTCTGCATCAGGAGTCTGCAATCTTTGCCCCTCCGTAAGCCAGGAATGACAGGGCAGCGGTTCTGAACAATGCTCTTACTATTGAAAGAATATCAGAAGGGAAAAACCGGTCAAAAATGATCACGTAATCGGCAACAAACAAAAGGCATACGGTTATGAGAATAAGATTGATGACTTTTCCGACCCTTCCGCCTGAGTATTTGATACGGGCTTTATTGAAAACAAAGATAATAATCAGATAGATAACCAGGGTGAAGATCAGAATAATTGTCTGGGCAGTCATGGTTTCCTCCTCTAATTTAATTCTTCAAGCAGGTTCATAAGTTTTCTTACCAGGCCGGTTGTATCAGTATTTTTATCTTTGATCACTCCAAGATAATACCTGCCTGCGGGAAAAATAAAAAGATTTTTCTTGTTTTTTCTGGAAAAAACAAGAAACCTGAACCTGTTTCTGCCAAGGTCATGGGAACTGCGCCCGCAAAAAAAGATCATTTCTCCTGTTTTTTCAGGGGCTGTCATATTGTGAGCGGCAATATTTCCGTTTTCTTCAACAATTAAATATTGTGCAATCCCATTTATCCTGCGTATTCTATTTTCCAGAATTTTGTATCCGGTCATGGTTCCTGTCCGGTGTTATGAAAATTCATTATATAATTTTTCCATTGATTTTGCACCTGGTCAGGCAGCGGAAAAACTTTTGATACAATGACAACTGCCCTTGAACTGTCAATGGGTTTCACCACCATTACCTTGTCGGATATGACAAGGGTCATTTCTTTGATATCATCGTAACAGGACAGGCAGGCAAAATAGTTTTTCAAAAGAGTTGTTCCAAGCCTGGAAAGCTCAGAAGCCTTTAATGCTTTTCCCATGAAATTTTCACTGACACCATTTTGCCTGTGAAAAACAAAACACCCGCTTATTTCAGGAATTTCCATGATTTTTTTCAAAAAGGAGGAAACAAAATTTTTGTGTTTTGTCTCTGAAAGGCAGTATCTGTTGGGGTAATTGCAGAAACTGCATTTGAAAACAGCCATGCCTCCGGCAATTTTTGTCCTGCTCAGGATATTTTTTTCCCCACAATCTTCACAAAAGGCAATAATTTGTGATGGTTTCATCAAAGGGCCCTTGGAATTATGGTTGCATTCTTTTTCATTTGTTCATCACCTTATAACATTTTATTGATAAAACTCCAATATCTCAGACTGGTGCTCAGGATTATTGATCTTGCCTTCAGGGCCAATATTTGGTAAAAGTGCGTGTTTATATACTGATTTGATTTTTATGTGACCATGATGCCTGAACACTGGATTCAGACGCATAGATCAGTATTAATAAACATTTCCTTTCCGGAGGTAACTTATGTCCGATATTATTATTGATGAAGGGCTGTCATTTGATGATGTCCTTCTTTTGCCGGATTATTCGGCTATTCTGCCCGATGAAGTCAATACACGAACCCGCCTGACAAAAGGGCTTGAACTGAATATCCCCATTGTAAGCGCAGCAATGGATACTGTAACAGAAGCTTTGACTGCCATCAGCATGGCAAGAGCAGGCGGCCTTGGGTTTATCCACAGGAACCTTAGCATTGAGGATCAGGCCGTGGAAGTGGACAGGGTCAAAAAATCTGAAAGCGGCATGATTGTTGATCCGATTACAATTCATCCTGATGAACCCATTTCAGAAGTCCTTAATATAATGGCAAAGTACAGGATTTCAGGCATACCAGTGACTGATAATGACAAGCTTGTCGGTATTGTCACAAACAGGGATCTGAGGTTTGAAACCCAGCTTGACAAGCCTGCAAAATCAGTTATGACAAGTGAGAACCTGATTACTGTCACAGAAAAATGCTCGCTTGAAGAATCCAAAATCATGCTCCAGAAACACAGGATTGAAAAACTTCTTGTGGTGGACAGGGACGGAAAGCTTACCGGCCTTATCACAATCAAGGATATTGAAAAGATACGCAAATATCCCAATGCATGCAAGGATTCTCTTGGAAGGTTGAGGGCGGGCGCTGCAGTGGGTGTCGGCTCTGACATGATGCAGCGCGTGGAAGCCGTTCTCAGGGCAGGGGCAGATGCCATTGTAATAGATACTTCCCACGGCCATTCCAGAAATGTTATTGAGGCGGTCAAAAAAATCAAGGCTGCCTTTCCCGACTGCCAGCTCATTGCGGGAAATGTTGCCACTGAAGCAGGTGCAAAAGCCCTTATTGATGCCGGAACCGATGCTGTCAAGATAGGCATAGGCCCGGGATCAATATGCACGACAAGAATAGTAGCAGGAGTGGGCGTACCCCAGCTTACAGCAATAATGAACTGCCGCAGGATTTCAAAAGCCACCGGAGTTCCCATTATTGCGGACGGAGGAATCAAGTTTTCAGGCGATATTGCCAAGGCTCTTGGAGCAGGGGCTGATTCTGTAATGCTTGGCAGTCTCCTTGCCGGGACAAAGGAAAGCCCGGGCGAGATTGTTATTTACCAGGGCCGTTCTTACAAGGCATATCGCGGGATGGGTTCTGTGGAGGCAATGAAAAAGGGCAGCTCAGACCGTTATTACCAGAAAGATACAGGTGAAAACGAAGAACTTGTGCCGGAAGGCATTGTGGGCAGAATCCCTTACAGAGGCACTGTCAAGGAAAATATTACCCAGATGATAGGCGGGCTTAAGGCCGGTATGGGCTATATGGGAGCCGCCACAATAGATGAACTGCATGAAAAGGCAAAATTTGTCAGAATCAGTGCTGCAGGGCTTAAGGAAAGCCATGTCCATGATGTCATCATCACCAAGGAAGCCCCCAACTACAGGATTGAAAGCCACTGATACAGATGGAAGAATCTAATAAACCCCGGTTTTACCACCTGCATCTGCATACGGAATATTCACTTCTTGACGGAGCAATAAGACTTGATTCCCTTTTTGCAAAATGCCGTGAATATGGAATGGACAGTGTTGCCATCACAGATCACGGCACCATGTTCGGAGTTGCCCAGTTCTATGAAATGGCAAACAAGGAATCTGTCAAGCCAATCATAGGATGTGAGGTTTATCTTGCCCCCAGAACTCTGAATGACCGTACACAGATGGATCACAAGGGATTAAGCCATCTTGTGCTTCTGGCAAAGAACCGTGAAGGGTATGCCAACCTGTGCAAGCTTGTTTCCATTGCCCAGCTCAAGGGATTTTATTATAAGCCCAGAATTGACAGGGAACTTTTGACCCGGTTCTCAAAGGGTCTGATCGGCCTTTCAGCCTGTCTCAAGGGAGAGATTCCCAAAAATATCATTCAGAACCGCATGGATGCGGCAGATGAGGCAGTGCGTTTCTATCAGAAAACCCTTGGCGAGGACAATTTTTTTCTGGAAGTCCAGGAAAACGGCATGCAGATCCAGCACAAGGTCAATCAGGGGATACTTGACATAAGTACAAGGCTTGGGGTTCCCATTGTGGCCACAAATGATTGTCACTATCTTTCAAAGGGAGATGACAGGGCTCATGAGGTTCTTTTATGCATTCAGACCGGGGATACGGTAAACAATAAAAACCGGTTCAAATTTGATTCTGACCAATTATATTTCAAATCGCCCGAAGAAATGGCCGCAACTCTGGGAGATTATCCAGGAGCCATTGAAAATACCTGTAAAATAATGGAAATGTGTAATGTTGTTTTTGATGACAAAACCTACCATTTCCCGCGGTATGCACGTTCTGCTGAAGAATCTGAAGATGAATTGTTCAAAAAAAAGGCAATGGAGGGTTTTGAACGCAAACTTGCTGTTCTTAAAAAAGCCAACCCGGATCTTGATGAAAAATTATACAGAAGCAGAATTGAATATGAAATCGGTGTTATTCTGGACATGGGATTTCCCGGCTATTTTCTGATTGTTGCCGATTTCATAGCATATTCAAAAAAAATAGGTGTGCCTGTGGGGCCTGGCAGAGGCTCTGCTGCAGGCTCCATGGTTGCCTATGCAATGGATATTACAGCGCTTGACCCCATTGCCCACGGCCTTATTTTTGAAAGATTCCTGAATCCTTCCAGAATCAGCATGCCTGATATTGATGTTGATTTCTGCATAGAAGGCAGGGATCAGGTATATAAATATGTTATTGAACGCTATGGAGGCCCTGAATATGTCTGTCAGATAATCACCTTTGGAAAACTCAAGGCCAAGGCTGTGATAAGAGATGTGGGAAGGGCGCTTGGAGTGGTATTGTCGGAAGTGGATGAAATCGCCAAAATGATTCCTGACAATGCCAAAAATCTGACCCAGGCCCTTGAGCTTGTGCCTGAAATACGGGAAAAATGCGCTGAATCAGAAGAGAAAACCCAGATGCTGGAAATTTCCCTGCTGCTTGAAGGCCTGCCCAGGCATGCTTCCACCCATGCAGCAGGTGTTGTGGTTTCAGACAAGCCTTTGAATGAATATCTTCCGTTGTACAAGGGCAAGGAAGGAGAAACTCTTACCCAGTTTGACATGAATTATGTTGAGAAACTGGGCCTTGTAAAATTTGATTTTCTGGGTTTGAGAAACCTTACGGTCATCAAGAACTGCCTTGCCCTGATCAAAAATCAGGGCAAGACCCCGCCTGACCTTCTGCACCTTGATTTTGAGGATAAAAAAACATTTGACCTGTTGCAGCGCGCAGATACCACAGGTGTGTTCCAGCTTGAAAGTTCAGGCATGAAAGACCTGATTTTAAGGCTGAAGCCTGCAAGTTTTTCAGATATTGTCGCACTTGTGGCGCTGTACCGCCCAGGCCCCCTTGACAGTGGAATGGCAGATACCTATGTGGAGCGTAAAAACGGGCGTGAAGAGGTTGTATATCTTTTTGACGAGCTTGAGCCTGTGTTAAGGGAGACCTATGGGGTGATCCTTTATCAGGAACAGGTCATGAAAATTGCAGGTGTGCTTGCCAACTATTCTATGGCAGATGCAGACGGGCTCAGAAAAGCCATGGGTAAAAAAATTGTGTCCATGATGCATGAGCACAGGCAATTGTTTTTAAAGGGTGCAGAGGAAAACGGGCATGACCTTGAAAAAGCTGCTGAACTTTTTGACCTGATGGAAAAATTCGGCGGTTATGGATTTAATAAATCCCATAGTGCGGCCTATGCACTGATCGCCTATCAGACAGCGTATCTTAAGGCCAATTTTGCCCTTGAATTCATAGCCGCCCTTATGACAAGCGAAAGAAACAGTTCCGATGCTGTCATAAAATACATGGAGGAATGCCGCACCCATGACATCAAGGTGCTTCCGCCTGATATTAATTCAAGTGATGCCCATTTTACTGTTTCACACGGATGTATCCGTTTCGGCCTTGCCGCTGTGAAGAATGTGGGAGAGGCTGCAATTGAATCCATTATTGAAACCAGAAAAAAAGAAGGCAGGTTTGAAAACATCTATGATTTCTGTGAAAGAGTCAATGTATCCAAGGTCAATAAAAAAGTGCTTGAGGCACTGATCAAGTGCGGTGCATTTGATTCAACCGGCTGCCACCGCAGCCAGCTCATGGCTGTGCTGGAAGATGCCCTGGATCACGGGGCCCGGATTCAAAAGGAAAAAGCTGACCTTCAGCTTGACCTTTTTGCTGATTCAGGCATGGGAACTGCGCTGCCCGTGAGCATACCTGAGCTTCCTGATATTGAGGAATGGGACGCCAACATGCTTCTGGCTCTTGAAAAGGAGGCCCTGGGCTTTTATATAAGCGGACATCCCCTTGACAGGTACCGCGACCTGATCCAGCGTTATACAAATGCAGATTCAGTTACGGTTCATGATTTACCAGATGAAAGAATGATCCGCATGGCAGGGGCCATAAGGATTATGAAATCCCTTAAAACCAAAAAAGGGGACCCGATGGCTTTCTGCTCCATTGAAGACCAGGCTGGAACAATGGAAGTTGTGGTTTTTCCTGTTTTATATGCCAAAACTCACCAGATACTGGCAGATGAGGAAATAGTAATTATTGAGGCAAAGGTTCAGAAAACGGAAAACCTTGTCAAGCTGATTGCTGAAAACATTGTGCCCATTGAACAGGCTCCCCATGAATGGACAAGTGCAGTCCTCATAACAATTGACAGCGCCATTGGCTCATCTGAACACACACTTGAAAAATTAAAGCTTGCCATTGCAGGTTCTCCAGGCGAATGCATGGTGTGTATCAGGATTGAAATCGCGGATCATTCGCCTGTGGTGCTGAAACTGGGCAATGAATACAAAATAGATTTTTCCAGGGATTTTGGAAAAAAAGTACAGAAAATCAAAGGAGTTACAGGAGTTGAAGTGCGCTGTGCTCCTGTAAGGGAAAAACCCAAAAAAAACAAACCCTGGATGAACAGGAAAAAATCATAGTTTTATTTTCCAAGTTTAAGGTTGTTGACAATTCGTCTGTTGCCTGCGGTTTTCCCCACCACATACAGAACCCTGTCTATCTCCTTTTGTGAACCCAGTATACCTGTCAAAGTTATTATATTATTGTTGGTGTCAACATCTATGTTGGTTGATTTGATTTCCTTGTCCTTTATGAGTTCAGCCCGTATTTTGCTTGTTAAAATGGTGTCATTCAGAACCTGGCCAACACTTGTCTTACCTACAACAAGCTGATTCTCAACTTTTCTGACGCCTTCAACACCCCTTGCAATATCGGCTGCCATGCGTTTTTGTGAAGAGGATTCGACAACTCCGATGAGATATACAACTCCGTTCAGCACATCCACATCAATATAACGGGCCTTGACAAATTCATCTGAAATCATTTTTGTTTTGACCTTTGTTGAAATAACAGAGTCATCAACAATAGTGCCGATGGAGCGTTTGTCCACTGCGCCTTTATATCCGCCGTATGCTGCTGTTCCCACAACAGCAGGGGCGCATCCTGCAATTAAGAGTGCAAGAACAGCAAAAACTGCCGGGATTAGAAAATATCTGGTTTTCATGGGAAATTGTCTCCTAATTTAAAATCATTTAATCAAAATCATCCAGGTCAAGATCATCAAATGCAGACAGATCCATGTCCTTTAAAAGGTCATCTTCATCAGGGACAATATCGTCATTGTTGACATTTACAGGCTGTTTCCGTGAGGAATCTGATTTCTGGCCGGTCAGGTCAGGAACTGCTGAGGCCTGTCTTGAAAAAAGAGAGTTTTTCAGTTTCAGGGCAGCCATATAGAGCAGGACACAGATACCGCCGAGATTCAGGCAGATGATTATGATTCCTGTTATTTTTCTGTACAGCATACCTGTTTTTGATTTGTCCTGTTAATGGTTTGACGTACAATGTTTTTGTGGTTATATATAATCTTTATTGATGATACAAGTGTTTTGATTGATTATTGAAAGGAAAATTTAAATGAGCTGGCTTGGTAAAATGATCGGCGGAACAATCGGATTTGCTTTTGGCGGCCCTATAGGTGCTGTGGCAGGCGCTGTTTTCGGGCATGCCGTGGTCGATAAAAAAGAAGACCGTTACCTTGAATCACATCCAGGACTGCATGGCAGCGATGAGGGCCTGTCTTCCAATGAACAGGCCCAGCTTGTATTTTTTACTGCGGTTTTTTCCATGCTGGCAAAAATTTCAAAGGCAGATGGAAAAGTGTCCCAGGATGAGATTAAAACCATTGAAAACTTCATGAAGCATGATCTTCAGCTTGATGCAGCAAGCCAGCAGACAGCAATCAATATATTCAGGCAGGCTGTAAATTCCAGTGAGACATTTGATGCATTTGCTATGCAGTTTTATTCCGTGTTCAGGGGACAGCCCAATTTAATTGAGCTTATGATGGATGTGCTTTTAAGGGTTTCTGCCGCCGACGGAACCATATCTCCCCAGGAAGAGGCAATGCTTTTATCTGCCGTCAGAATATTCAGATATTCCGAGGCTGACTATGCCCGCCTGAAATCAAGATATGTAAAGGAGACCAATAAATATTACGCTATCCTGAAATGCGATGAAAATTCATCCAATGAGGAAATAAAAAGACAATACAGAAAACTTGCCACAGAATATCATCCTGACAAGATTGAAGCAAAGGGGCTTCCTGAGGAATTTATTAAATTTGCCAATGACAAGTTCAGGGAAATTCAGGAAGCCTATGACAATATAAGAAAGGAAAGGGGATTCTGACATCCCCTGGTGCAGCCCGGGCAGTATTTCAGAAAAGCCCTTTTTCCTTTGCAATATTCATATAGGTTTCAATGATATTGGCCGGCGGTTCAATGCGCTGGCTCTGATCCTTGTCTGCAAGGGCCATGGCATCAAATTCACACGCAGTCACACAAAGGCCGCACCCTATGCATCTGTCCTGGTTGACAACCGAGATGATTTTTTCCTCATCCATTGAAATTGCATCCATGGGGCAGATATCTTCACATGCACTGCATCCTGTGCATTCCTCTTCATCCACCCTTGCCTGAAAATTGGAACTGACTATTTTTGCGGGGGAATGAAATTCCTTGATGTTTTTGAGGATCTGGCAGCAGCAACTGCAGCACAGGCAGATATTTACGGGCTTTTTTGAATTGGAAGGCTGGGGGACAAGGCCCTGGGCAACCCCTTTTCTTATAATTTTCAGGGCTTCTTCCTGGGTAATTATGCGGCCTATGCCGCGGGCTTCATAAATATACGCACCGCTCCCGAAAACAAGGCAGGTTTCCATTTCCCTGCCACATCCTTTTCCCATGATTTCATGTTCTTTCCTGCATATACACGGGGCCACAAGGATTCTGGACTGGGATTTGATTATGTCTTCAAGCTGTTCATAGTCCATGATATTCAGCTCGGTGTTGACCGCTTTTTCAACCGGAACCACCCTGAGCTGCTGGGTTTTGTGATTATACTGGCTTTTTATGAGATATGGAACATATTCATTGAAATCTTCAATAAGTTCTTTGGAAAGGTTGTTGACCTGATATTCCCATATTCCCACAACAAACTGAAGCTGCATGAAAGTATCCTGGCCGTCTTTGTTCATATGGATCAAAAGTCCCTTTTTCCCCATTTCAATGAGAAGGGGTTTTATTTCTTCAGGATCCCTGCCTGCTCTCTGGGCAATGGCCTGCACAGGTTCAGGCATCATTACAAGGCTTAAGGCAAGGTTTGCCTCTTCTTCAGTAAAAAGACGTTTTAAAATTCTGAGTTCAACTCCTGATTCAGTTTCAGGGAATCCACCGGGTGTTTTATCAAGGTGCAGGGCAAGTTTTTTGTAAACATCTTCCATTATCTCAGTCTCCAAAATAAAAAAATTTATCCAACGGGCATACCTTTAAGGGTGCCGAAACTATTGCATTCTTTCGGAATAATATCAATGATTTTTCCTCTGAGTTCAGGTTCCGGCGGCAAAAGCACAAACAGATAGTTTGAGGTGACTGCCTTTAAAAAGCCTGTCTGCTGATCCCTGGTATTCTGTACGAGCGCCTCAACCCTTTTTGCAAGATTTGCCACGGCAAATTTCTTTTTTTTGATTTTGCCCATTTCACGCAGGACAGCGCATCGTTCCCTGATTATTCTGGAATCAACCCTGGGAGAAAAATGGAAAGCAGGAGTTCCTTTTCTTGGAGAAAACGGGAACACATGCAGATATGTTACAGGAAGCCTTTCAATCAGCCTGCATGTGTTTTCAAACATGGCTGAGGTTTCCGAAGGAAATCCTGCAATGACATCAAGACCTATTCCTGCCAAAGGAATTTTTTCATGGATTCTGTGAATCACATCTTCAAACAGGGCGGTATCATAGGGCCGTTTCATCTTTTTCAGTATATCATCATCACCGGATTGAAGGGGAATATGGAAATGATCGCATAAAATACCGCCTTTGCAGGCAAGATCAATCAGATCATCTGTGATTTCATTGGGTTCAATGGAACTCAGCCTGATTCTGTGAACTGGTTTTTTTTCATTTATTTTTGCCAGAAGTTCGGAAAGGGTGATTTTTTTTCCAAGGTCTTTTCCGTACAGCCCTGTATGGATACCTGTGATAATTACTTCTTTTACGCCTTTGGTGGCAAGGGCATTCAGGTGTTCAAATACCTGATCTTCAGGCATGCTTACTGATGCGCCCCTTGCATGTGGTACAATACAGTACGTGCAAAAAGCATTGCACCCGTCCTGGATTTTGAGATAGGCTCTTGTCATTTCGCCTGTAACAGCAGGATCAAAACAATGAAACCTGCATGAAGAATCATGACGGGTTTTTTTGAAATGAAGACCGGATAACGGGTTTTTGCCGGAAGACAGGCAGTCTGCAATCCTGAATTTATCCTGGTTGCAGATAATATGATCAATATCATCTATCTGTCTTATCAGGTCAGGGTCTGTCTGAACATGGCATCCTGTTGCAATTACCCTGGCTTCTGGTTTTTTTCTGCGTATAAGCTTTCTTATGGCCTGCCTTGACTGCATGGCAGCTTTTGATGTCACAGCACAGGTATTTACGATCAGCACACTGGCATCATCCAAGTCACAGGTTTTTATCCATCCTGATTTTTCAAGTTTCTGTGCGATTCCATCGCTTTCATACTGATTGACTTTACAGCCAAGGGTTTCAATATAAAATTTTTTCAAAGGATTATTCCGCCTCCCATCAGCCTTGCATCTTTGTAAAATGCAGCTGCCTGACCTGCGGTCACTGCACTCTGGGGTTCCTGAAACCTTACTTTTGCCATGCCGTTATCAAAAAATACGGTTGAAAGCGCACCTTTATGGCCATATCTTATTTTGGTAATGACATCTGTAGCAACGGACTTATGCGCACAATTCCAGTTCAGGTTTTCAAGGTTCATGCATTCTGAAAACAGGTCTTTTTTAAAACATACCCTTAATGCATTGGTATTCATGTCAATTGATTTTACATAATAGGGCTCAGGCCCCGGGCAGTTTATCCCGCGTCTCTGCCCCACTGTAAACTGATGCAGGCCTGTGTGCCTGCCAATTATCCTGCCCTGCATGTCAATGACCGGGCCGGGTGCAGGGCGCAGGCCCTGTTTTTCAATAATAAACCGTGAAAAATTTTTGCCTGGAATAAAGCAGATATCCTGGCTTTCCTTTGAATGCACAGGCTTAAGGCCCGAACAAAGCGCTGTTTTTCTGACCTTGTCCTTTGTCATGCCTCCAAGGGGCAGGATGATTTTTTCAAGCTGTTCACAGCGTAAAAGACAGAGAAAATAGCTTTGATCCTTTGATGTGTCTTTTCCCTTTTCAAGAAAAGGCTGTGTAATCTTCCTGTCAGGGCATGATATCCTGTTTTTTACAATGGCATAATGTCCTGTTGCAAGATATTCAGCACCGGAATCAAGGGCAAACCGCAGAAGTGAGCCGAATTTGATTTCTTTGTTGCACATTATGCACGGATTGGGTGTTCTGCCGTCAAGGTAGGTATCAATGAAGTATCTGACTATCCTGTCTTCAAAAATCCGTGAAAGGTCGGTTTTCAGGACCTCAAATCCAAGCTGGTTTTCAAGAAGCTCTGTATCAAGGGGGTGGGCCTCATATCCTGTGGTGAAATGCACCCCGAAAACATTTTTGAATTTTTGCTTTATAAGATGTCCTGCAACAAGTGAATCAATGCCGCCGCTCAATGCAACCGCAACGACCGGATCCGCCATTTCATGCAATTTCCCTGGGAGTTTCTGAAAAAAGGCCCATGGCCCGCGAAGGGCAGGTCAGAATGCAGAGCTCGCATACACTGCATTTTTCCTTGTCAAAGATAACCTGCATTTCAGGACGTTTTATGTAAAGTGCTTCAGTCGGGCATACAGCAGTGCATGCTCCGCAATGTGTGCATATTTCCTCATCTTTATAAATCTGGTGGGCAGGGCTTGATACGCTGACCCCCTGATCCTTTAGAAATTTCACCCCTTTGTTGAATGCAGGCTTTGATCCGGAAGAAATTTCAAGCACCATATAGCCTTCTTTTTTATGGGAGATTTTCGCACTTAAAATATTGAACAAAAGGTCAAATTTTTTGGTCAACTGGCAGACCAGGGCTTTCTGGGCCACTTCCGGCGGAAACTGCAGTATGACTATCTTGGAATACAAAGTTTTGCCTCCGATATCTAAAATATCTGTAAATAATTAGCTTTGACAAAGCTGCAACATCAGGTATCATGGCCTTAAGGGCCGGGACTGATCCCAAAATTATGCGATTATATAATATTTGTTTCAGATAAACAATCCTGTTTAAAAGGAAATTATATGAACAGATTTGCATTTGAGCTGTCAAGCTATACACTTAAAACATTTTCAGGGTTTGCAAAATCAAACATTAAAATTGCAGGCCAGGAAAATATACCTGAAGGATCCGTGATTTTCACTGCCAATCATTTCACCAGAATTGAAACAATATTTCTTCCATATCATCTTCACCATATAACAGGAAAACAGATATGGTCGCTTGCTGCTGCTGAATTGTTTGAAATACCTGTGCTGAAGGGATTTTTGACCAATCTCGGCGGAGTATCCACAAAGGATCCCAAACGGGACGAACTGATTGTTAAAACCCTTTTATCATGCGATGTGCAATGGATAATCTTCCCCGAAGGCATGATGGTAAAGAATAAAAAACTCATAAAAAAAGGCCGTTTTGCCCTGATGGATGATATCAGCATCAAACGCCCCCATACCGGGGCTGCTGTTCTGGCATTGAGGTGTGAATTTTTCCGGGAGCGTTTAAGACGGCTTGGCAGAATGGAAGAGCCTGAGTTTGAAAGACTGTGCCGTTCCCTGGAAATAAAGGATATTGACTGTGTGCTTTCCTCTGAAACTTTTATTGTTCCTGTTAATATAACATATTATCCTGCACGTCCCAGGGAAAACATATTGAGCAGGCTGGGCCAGATTCTGATGAAGGAGCCTTCAGAAAGGATTATGGATGAACTGATGACAGAGGGCAGCATGCTTTTTTCCAATGTGGACATAACCATACATTTTGCAAAGCCCATTGCCATAAAACCCTGGCTGAATGATCCGTATATTGAAAGCATGCTCACTGTAAAGCGCAGAATAAGATTTGAGGAGGATATAAGCTCCAAGCAGATCATCAGGCAGTTCTCCTGGCAGATCATGGAGAAATACATGGCTGAAGTATATGCAATGACAAGTTTTAATTATGACCATGTGCTTGCCTGCATACTTAAACATTTTCCGTACAGAAAAGATGGTATAGATATTTATGAATTCAGGCTCAAGGTTTTTTATGCCGTGGTCTGGCTTGGGTCACAGGAAAAATTCAATGTATCGGATAATTTTAAGGAAAATCAGATTCATCTTCTGACTGATGACCGTTTTCACAGGTTTGATGATTTTTTCAAAACCGCTTCTGACACCGGAGTCATTGAAATAAGGGACAATATGATTTTCAAGGACCAGACAAAGTTCATAACCACGTCCAATTTTCATACCATACGCATTGAAAACCCTTTGCTTGTCATGGCAAATGAGGTTGAACCTGTAAAAGAAGTTGAATTGTTCTTAAAGAAAACCGCACAGAAATCATTTAAAGAGATTTCAGAACTTGTGACAAAGAAAATTCTGGAAAAAATTCAAAGGGATTTTCTTGATGATTATGATAAATTTTACATTAAAGGGGAGTCCAAGGATAAAAAAATCGGAACGCCGCTGTTTCTGAGATCAGAAAAGGAGAAACCAGGTATTCTTCTGATTCATGGATATATGGCAGCTCCTGAAGAAATGAAAAAATTTGCACATTTTCTGCATGACAGGGGGTTTACCGTGTATGTCCCGCGCCTCAAAGGACATGGCACTGCACCTGAAGACCTGGCTGAATCCAGGTTTGATCAGTGGATTGAATCAGTTGAAGAAGGGTTTGTGGTTCTGAAACATTCATGCAATAAAATAATTCTGGGAGGATTTTCAACCGGAGCTGCCCTTGCGCTGGAGCTTGCCGCAAGAATGGAAAATATCTGCTGTGTGTTTGCAGTGGCCCCGCCCATGAAACTGCAGGATATAGGTTCATTTCTTGTGCCTGCAATTGATACCTGGAATGCCATGATCAAAAAAATTCATCTTGACCCCATGGCAAAGGAATTTGTGGAAAATCACCCTGAAAACCCCCATATCAATTATGTGCGCAATCCCATTTCAGGTATTCATCAGCTTGAAAAGCTCATGGAATATCTGGAAACAAAATTGAAGGATGTAACCCAGCCTGCTCTTGTTGTACAGTCAAGAAAGGATCCGGTGGTAAATCCCGAAGGGACATTCAGGCTTTTTGACAGCCTGGGATCAGGTATAAAAGAGTATTATATTTTTGATTATGGCCGTCATGGAATTCTGACGGGGCAGGGGGTTGAAAGGGTCTTTACTGCCATTGAAAATTTTATCACCCAATGGGTGTGATGCAGCGCCCCCGGACACACAAGTGCCCGGGATTCACTGTTTTCAGCATGCCTGCAATCCCGTTATTCTGATATCATCATGGTTGCAGGATCAAGTGTAAAGGACTGATTTGTCCTGTCACTGTCTTTTAATATGAGTATTTCAATTTTATCTTCCACAGGCTGCAGGTAAACTGCTTTGTCAAACCTGTCAGCATAATTTTCAAGCTGAACAGGAAATCCGCTGTCACAGAGCTTTTCTTCCCTGTGGGTTTTCATGGAAAACCATGCCGGAATGGAAAATTCCCTGTTAAGTTTTTCAAATTCATCCAGTATATCCGAGACCTGCCCGTCAAAATTCAGGCCGTCTATCACCATTATTGCGGGAAGTTCAAGATCCGCTGCTTTAAAGCTTACAAGGTAATCCCTGATTTTTCCCGTATCAAAGGTGGTTTCTGTATAGCTTATTGCAACCTTGCCCTGGCTGATGCTTTCCCATGCTTCAACTGCTTTCTGCGGGTCAACATATCCTATGCTGTCAACAAGGTTGGTATAGCCCTCATTATAACGCAGGTTTATTTTTTCAATCGAGTCATCAAGGCTTATATGCAGTATCTTTTCATCGTTCAAAAGCCGGGTAAGAGCAATCTGCACCAGAAAACTTGTCTTTCCGACTCCAGCCCTGGAAAGAACCGCCCCGAACCGGCCCGATTTCAGGTTTTCGATTCCTATTGTCTGTGAAACCGGGCTTCTGAGAATGAGATCTTTTTTTAACATTTTTCCTCTCTTATCAGATCTGTGATCTATTGTTTTTGTGCCTTTTCTTCCTGTTTTTTCTTTGCAATCTCTTCGGCAACGGATTGCGGCACCTGTTTATAGGTTGAAAATTCCATTGTGAACTGGGCCTTTCCCTGGGTTGCGGAACGAAGCACAGTGGAAAAACCAAACATATCAGACAAAGGTACCTGTGATTCAATTACCGACATTACACCTTCTTCCTGGGAACCCTGGATTATGCCGCGCCTCTGGTTGATCAGGCCCATGCATGCACCCTGGAATTCATTTGGAGTTTCTATGACAACCTTCATTATGGGTTCTTTTATAACAGGTTTTGCCTTTAAATAGGCTTCAAGAAAAGCACCTTTTGCAGCTGCCTTGAAAGCCATTTCAGATGAATCCACAGCATGATAGGCTCCGTCATCAATGGTTATTTTTATCCCTGTGACAGGGAAGCCCAGTTTCGGGCCTTTATCCATGCATGCAAGAAAGCCTTGTTCACAGGCAGGTATATACTGGGTCGGGATCCTTCCTCCGGTAATTTTATTCACAAATTCAAATTCATCTTCACACGGTTCCATGAACCCTGCCACCCGTCCATACTGGCCTGCACCACCTGTCTGTTTTTTATGAGTATAATTGAAAACAGCTTTTCTGGTAATGGTTTCCCTGTAGGCAACCCTTGGCTGTCCGGTTGTTACCTCGGCATTGTACTCGCGCTTCATTCTTTCAACATAAACCTCAAGATGGAGCTCGCCCATGCCCTGGATAATGGTGTCACCTGTTTCATGGTCAACATAGGTTTTGAATGTCGGGTCTTCTTTGGTAAACCTGTTCAATGCCTTTGACATGTTAATCTGGGATTTATTGTCCTTTGGCACAATGGAAAGTGAAATAACAGGCTCCATGATGTGCATGGGCATCATGGAATAATTTATCTGGGGAGAGACAAAGGTATCGCCGGAGGCACAGTCAATCCCGAACATGGCACCGATGTGGCCAGCCGGAATCGCCTCCACATCTTCCATTTGAGAGGAATGCATGCGGATAAGACGGCCTGCTTTGAATTTTCTGCCGTCCCTGGTATTCACAAGAGTATCTCCCTTGTTTATGCAGCCCTGATATACCCTGATATAGGTAAGCTGGCCGTATTGCCCGTCTTCAAGCTTGAAGGCAAGTGCAACAGTCGGTTTGTCAAAGCTGCTTTCAAGAATTACAGCTTCTTCATTGTTGTCCATATCAATTGCCTGGTTCTCAATGTCAAGGGGTGAAGGAAGATAATTGACCACTGCATCAAGCAGGGGCTGAACAGCTTTATTTTTATAGGCTGATCCAAGGAAAACAGGGGTCATCTGACGTGAAATTGTTCCGGTTCTGACAGCATTTATAATCATGTCCTCCGTAATCTGGGTTTCTTCCAGAATCGCGTCAGTAAGCTCATCTGAGAAAAGGGATACAGCATCAATCATTTCCTCTCTTGCCATTTCCGCCTCTTCCATCATGTCAGCAGGGATATCTTTTGTGATAACTTTTTCACCGTTTTCACCCTCAAAATAATATGCCTTCATGGCCACAAGGTCAATAACACCCTCGTGTTTGTCCTCAAGTCCTATTGGAAGCTGCATCATAACGGAATTATGGCCAAGTTTTTCCCTGAGCTGAGCACTGACCTTGGCGGGATTTGCACCTGAGCGGTCGCATTTGTTTATGAAGGCAATGCACGGAACTTCATAGCGTTTCATTTGCTGATCAACTGTAATGGACTGGGACTGCACTCCGGACACAGAACACAGAATAAGCACAACACCATCCAATACCCTCAGGGAGCGCTCAACTTCAACTGTAAAATCAACATGGCCCGGTGTGTCAATGATATTGATATTGTGTTTGTTCCATTCACAATATGTGGCAGCAGATGCAATGGTGATCCCTCTTTCCTTCTCAAGTTCCATTGAATCCATTACAGCACCTGCACCGTCTTTTCCCCTGACTTCATTTATTTTATGAATTCTTGCAGTATAAAAAAGAATCCGTTCCGTCAGCGTTGTTTTTCCGGAATCAATATGTGCACTGATTCCAATATTTCTTACCCGTTTCAGATCTCTGATCATTTTACATCATCCTTTGAATCAAAAATTCACCCCATGCACAGCTGAATAACGACCGGCAAAGGGGCCTGCCATATTTTATATTGCTAAATTTATGTGATTTTGGTAGTGTGAACCCTGAAGTAAAACTTAGCTTATGAAAGCGATAATTTTATAATTAATTTACTGATTTGTCAAGCTAAAATTTAAATATATGGGAAAATTATCAGATTCAGATATCCGGGAGTTCAGATCAAGGCTCATGGCAGGGTCAGGCATGCTCGGCATAAAAATTTCAGAAAAACAGGCAGACCAGATGACAGCCTGTTTAAAAGAACTTGTGCTGTGGAATTCAAAAATCAACCTGACGGCAATAAGAGATCCGATTATGATGGCTGAAAAGCATTTTATTGATTCAATTGCTGTTGTGCCGTTTCTGCGGAAAAATATTTTTCTGATGGACATGGGTTCAGGAGGAGGGTTTCCTGGTATTCCCCTTAAAATCATGCACCCTGACCTGAATTTGGTTCTTCTTGATTCATCACGCAAAAAAGTGAATTTTTTAAAGCATGTGATACGCACGCTTGGCCTTGAGGCAATAGAGGCAATTCATGCAAGGGCTGAGGAACTTGCAGACAGCCAAGAATACAGGGCCGGGTTTGACGCGGTTGTTTCAAGGGCATTTGCAGGCCTTGACCGTTTCATTGCCCTGGCGCGGCCTTTTCTTTCCGGCAAGGGTTGCCTTTATGCCATGAAAGCCAAAGCCGGGCAAAGCGAGATTACTCCTGAAATAAGAATGGAATTTCAGGTCAGTACGGATTATTACAGGCTTCCCTTTGAAAAATCAGAGCGCTGTCTTATATGCCTGTCTTTGAAGAAAAATTTATGAGCTGCCAGATACGCAATTTTCCCTTTTTGTGTGCACACTGAGCTGGGGAAAGGGAATATCCCAGTTATATTCAGTGCATGCATCAACACAGGTTTTTTGAATAAACCGTGAAATACGCCGGTATAAAGGAGCCATTTCACCTTTGAAATCGGCAATGATGACAAGATCAAGGGAAGAGGCTCCTGCTTCATTGAATTCCACCCTGAGATTTAAAAGCCCTTTTGCATATCCCTGTTCATTCATTTTTTTTCTGACAAATGAATGCATTTTTTCGAGTATGATTCCTGTGGCTTCTTTCTGGTGATCATAACCAATGCCAAATGGAATCTTGAGCCTGAAATTGACTGAAAGATTCAGGGGTGAAAGCCCCAGAAAATCAGCTGTCTGATAAGTTTTCTTTGCTCCGCCCGTCATCATGAGCTCCACGGTTTCAGGGCTGATGCTTGTTACATGCCCCCATGTGCCGTCGGACAGGACAACCCATTGGTCTTTTCTGCATGGAAACCAGGGCTCATCCTGATGAAAAGCCCTGGAAGTTTTTCCAAAAAGATCTTCAATGGGTACTCTTATGCTGAGGTTTATATAAGGGTTTTCCAGAATGGTAAAAATGTTTATTGATTTTACCATCCACGGGATTCCCTGATAAACAATACGTTCGCCTTCCCTGACAGCACCTATGTTCAGCATGAGACGGCTTTGATGCCAAAACCGCGGCAGAGTATGTTTTGCAGCCCATCCAAGGCCCATGAGAAAAACAATGGATAAACTCAAAAGTACCCAGTCCTCAAAAACATAAAATACAAGGATAAGCACAAAAACTGCCATTATCAGGGTAAAAATTCTTGAGAAAAGTTCAAAGACACGGATGTGAAAAGGCATGTATTCCGCATTATATCCTGGAATCATTTTTTTCAGCAGATTAAATAAAAAACGCAGAAAAAAAACAATGAATATACAGGATACAAGTGCAATAAACAGATACAGTCCGCGTGTTCTGAAAAATTTTTTTATGCTGATTCTTGAGCTTTCAATGAGAGATTTTTCCTTGTTTTTCATGGCCTCAAGCTGCATGCGGGTGATCTGCAGTTTGCTGTGAATCTGATCCTCAATGCTTTTCCATTCAGGAATCAGAGCCTTAAGATCCCTTTTCAGTTCAGGGTTTGAAGTTTTTGTGATAAGGCTTGTTATGTTCCGGGTGGCATTATGTGAAATTGCTGAAAGGTTTTCATAATATTCAAGGTCATCACGCAGCTTTGTTTTTTTTCTGGCATTCACGGTCATGCGCTTGATTTCCCTGATTCCAGGCTCAAGCAGGGAAAGAGCTTCCTTTTTCCAGTCAAATTTATCGTCTTTTTTCCCGAAAAAGAGGCTGGTGTCTATGCCGGTGGCAATCCGTTCAAAATCTGACCTTGCGCCATTGAGCTGCTCATCAAGCTGTTTAAGCTCCATGATCAGTTCTTTTTTTTGTGTTTCAGATCCGGTTTTCAGGACAAGCCTTTTTTTTTCCGCAATTCTGCGTATAAGTGTTTTTTCCAGCGCGGAAATGGACAAAAGCATATCAATGGAAGTCTTGTCATGGTCCCGGGCTGTGGACTGGTCAACAGAAGAACTGGTGCCGGCCTGCATCGGCTTTGCACAAAATCCGGAACATGGCTGAAACCAGTTGAAAAACACAAAACAGAATATTACGGCAGAAATTTTGTTCAACAGGCTATACTTCAAACTGGCTCACCATGGATTTAAGTTTTTCAGCAAGCCCTGAAAGCTGATCTGCACTCGATGCAATATCAGTGGAATTTGAAGACACCTGGCCTATTGATACGTTTAATGCGCTTATGTCATCTGAAATACTGACAGAAGCAGCAGAAGTGTTTGCCACGTTTTCAGTGATTTCCTGCACAGCCTGGGCTCCCTGGGATACATTTGTGTCAATTTCAGATATGGTCTGGGTCTGGTTGTCCACTGCCATTGAAATATTATTTACTATTTCATTGACTTCATTTATTACTGCCACAACTTCCCTGATATCTTCAACAGTTGATTTGGTGGAATTTTGTATCCAGTCTATATTGGATTTGATTTTTTCAGTGGCTTCAGCAGTCTGGCTTGCAAGGTGCTTGATTTCTCCTGCAACAACGGCAAAGCCCTTGCCTGCCTCTCCTGCTCTTGCAGCTTCAATAGTTGCATTAAGTGCAAGCAGGTTTGTCTGTTCGGAAATATCGGTAATTGTATCGGAAACCCTGCCGATTTTCTGGGCAGCATTACCGAGATCATCTACCCTTGATGAGGCGGATTCCACCTTGGACACTGCCCTGTGTGAAATTTCACGGGCTTCGTCAGTATTTTTTGAAATTGCTTTTATGGTTTCAGTCATTCTTGAAGTGGATTCTGCAATGAGCTGAGTATTTGTGGAAAGCTCCTCCATTGCCGCAGCAACAGTATTCATGTCATGACTCATGTTTTCAGCATTTGAGGCAACACCGTCTATTTTTTCCGCAGCAATATCGGTTTCATTGGAAAGGTCAAGTGCCACCTTATGCATTGTGGTGGAAAAATCATTAAGCTCCACGGCACCAGATGCGATCCCCTTCATATTGTCCTGTAAGGATTCTGCAAAAAGATTGAGATTATGACCCAGGAATCCCAGTTCATCAAGTTTGGATTCCGGTTTGTTTTCACCAGGGAAACGCATGGTAAGATCGCCGCGGCTCATTTTGGAAGCAACAGATGCCGAAGCCATGAGTTTTTTTACGATTGTTGTGATCTGTAATATGCTTATTCCCATCAGGGCAAGGCCAAAGATCACTCCTATTGTCTGAAAGATTATGAGCCTTGAGACCTTTTTTTCGGAAAGGTGCTGCATCATGCCAACTGCCTTGTTCATTGCACCCAGAAGTTTCAGGTTGTTTTTTTTGATATAAGCCATGCTTTCATGGCTAGTGTTTTTTATATCGGAGGCAAGCGCCTTTTTCATGTGCATGGAAAAATTATCCCAGGTTTTTTTGACCTTCAGCAGCTGCGAAAGAGCTGGTTCAGCAGCTTTGGGGCATTGTGCATATTTACCTGAAAGATCCAGTGAAACAGGAGCCTTGCCCGAGTCTATCAGGGCATTGAGAGTGGTATCAAATATTTTCATGCTGTTTTCAACAGAAGTGATCAGTTTTTTTCTTTCATCATCTGATTTCACTATTGAAATCAGAAAAAGATCTTTGGACATTTTCTGGGAAAGCATGCGCTGCCTGCCCGCAAGATTGATTACAAGCCCGTCAGCTTTTTGTGCAGATGTTGTGTACCAGGTCATGGCAAACATAGCCAGAATAATGAAAGACAAGCCCCCTACAATCAACCCAAGCTTATAGCGGATAGCCATTTTCTTCTCCCTTCCTTTGATGATGGTTTATGCCCTGAATTTTCAACAAATGGTGATATGATTGAGAATATATCAAAATATTGTTGATTATGTCATTATTTTTTTGATTAATTTTCAATTATTGCCATGCACTGCTACATTGTGTCACTGGTTGCTTTTTGCAGATGTTCAAAAATAAAAAATCTAAATTTTTTCAAAAAAATGATGTATTGTCTTAAGACATATCAGAGTCATGGGAGGGTATGATATTCCTTGACTTTTTCTGTGTTTGCTCTTACAAGAAAAAGTTTAGCTGATTATAATAAATTGATGATCCGAACACCGGAGGAATAATGGATTATAAAAAAACCCTGAATCTGCCTGTTACAAAATTTGCAATGAAGGCAAACCTGCCCCAGCGCGAACCTGCCCAGTTAAAAGAGTGGGAAAAAAATAAAATATATGAAAAACTGAGAAAACAGTCTGAAAACAAAGAACTGTTTATTCTGCATGACGGCCCTCCATATGCAAACGGTCACCTTCACATGGGCCATGCCATTAACAAGATATTAAAGGATATTATTGTCAGATCCAGGCAGATGGCCGGATTTAATGCTCCTTATATCCCGGGATGGGATTGTCATGGACTGCCCATTGAGCACAATGTTGACAAAAAACTGGGCAAAAAGAAAAAGCAGATGACAGATGTTGAGGTCAGAAGGGAATGCCGGGCCTATGCATCTAAATTTGTGGAAATTCAGAAAAATGAATTCAGGCGCTTCGGGGTCATGGGAGAATGGGATAAACCCTATCTTACCATGAATTATCCTTATGAAGCCAGAATTGCCAGGGAATGCGGTGAATTTGCCCTTTCAGGCGACATGTTTCTGGGTAAAAAACCCATTTACTGGTGCTGCAGCTGTCAAACCGCACTTGCTGAAGCTGAAATCGAGTACCATGACCATAATTCTCCCTCAATTTATGTTAAATTTCCTGTAAAGGATGACATTTCCCACATTATTCCGGGAACAGGAGGGAATGATATTCATGTTGTGATCTGGACAACCACTCCCTGGACAATTCCTGCCAACCTTGGAATCTGCCTGCACCCTGATTTTATCTATGCTGCTGTCAAAACTGAAACCCAGGGAATCCTGATTCTTGCAAAGGAGCTTGCACCGCAGGTGATGGCAGATCTTGGCATGGAAGATTACACAATTATAAAGGAATTCACTGCAGGAGAGCTTGAAAATAAAAAATGTTCCCACCCCATATATGACAGGGATTCTCTGATTATTCTCGGAGACCATGTAACTCTGGAAGCTGGTACAGGATGTGTTCATACAGCTCCGGGCCACGGGGCAGATGACCATATTGCAGGCCGCAGATACAATCTTGAATGCTATTCTCCTGTTGAAGACAATGGTGTGTTCTCCCAGGATGTCAAATATTTTGCAGGGGAGTTCATTTTCAAGGCAAATTCACAGATCATTGAAAAGCTTGATCACTCCGGCATGCTGCTTAAAAATGAAGATATTACCCATTCCTATCCCCATTGCTGGCGCTGCAAGAAACCTGTTATTTTCCGGGCAACTCCCCAATGGTTTATTTCAATGGATAAAATGGGACTGCGCAAAAAAGCCCTTGATGAGATAAATAATGTGCAGTGGATTCCTTCCTGGGGAAGGGAAAGAATCTATTCCATGATAGAAAACCGGCCTGACTGGTGCCTTTCAAGACAGAGATCGTGGGGAGTCCCCATTCCCGTGTTTCATTGTAAGAAATGTAAACATATATATGTTACAAACCAGTCCATTGACAGGATTCATGAGTTATTCACAAAGCATTCTTCCGATATCTGGTTTGAAAAGGATGCAGACTTTCTCATGCCTGAAGGGGCAAAATGTGAAAAATGCGGCTCAGATGAATTTACAAAGGATCACAATATTCTTGATGTATGGTTTGACTCAGGGGTCAGCCATGCTGCGGTTCTGGATGAAAGGCAGGGGTTGTGCCGCCCGGCAGACCTTTATCTTGAAGGAAGCGACCAGCACAGGGGCTGGTTTCATTCCTCTCTTCTTACCTGTGTTGGAAGAACTGGAAAAGCCCCATATAAAGCTGTTTTGACCCACGGATTTGTTGTGGACGAAAGCGGCAGAAAAATGTCCAAATCAGTGGGAAATGTTGTGGCACCTGAATCCGTAATAAAACAGTATGGCGCTGATGTGCTCAGACTGTGGGTTGCTTCTGCGGATTACAGGGGAGATGTGAGCATTTCCAATAATATCATAAGGCAATTGTCCGATGCATACCGCCGCATCAGAAATACATGCAGGTTCATGCTGGGCAACCTGAACGATTTTAACATTGCAGGCCATTTAAAAGACATCAATCAGATGTCAGAGCTTGACAGATTTATTCTGCACAGGCTTTATCATGTGGTAAAAAAAGCCCTGAAATCCTATGAAAATTATGAATTTCACACCATTTATCACAGCCTTCACAATTTTTGTGTTGTTGATCTTTCTTCCTTTTATCTGGATATCATAAAGGACAGGCTTTATACTCTGCCGCCTGATGACCGGGAAAGAAGAAACGCACAGACTGTAATGCTTTTCATTCTGGATGCCCTTGTGAAAATCATGGCTCCCATTCTGCCGTTTACAGCGGAAGAGATTTATCAGCACATGCCCCGGACTCCTGAAACCAGGGAAAGTATCCATCTTGAATCCATGGTCAGCCTGAATGAGGCATGGAAAAATGACTCCCTTGCTGAAAAATGGGAGAATATACTCACACTCAGAACTGAGGTCACCAAAGCCCTGGAAGAAGCCAGAAAGGACAAACTCATTGGACATCCCCTTGATGCAGCCCTTGAAATCATGCTTCCCGATTCCGGGTTTAAAACCCAGGTTAAAACCCTGGGTGAAAACCTCAACGATATTTTCATAGTCTCAGCGGCAGAGCTTGTGGACAATTTTGAAGGTGACGGTCATGTGTGGCAGGGTCAGGAAATTCAGGGCCTTGGCATAAGAGTATCAAAGGCTGGCGGCAAAAAGTGTGCAAGATGCTGGCGTTTTGATGAGAGCACAGGGCTTGATGCCGAATATGAAGATGTCTGCTCAAGATGTGCCGATGCTTTGAGAACAATCATGTCCAATGAAGGATAACAAAAATATCTGGGTCAGGTTTATTCTGGTCAGTATTGGTGTTGTTATTGCTGACCAGATCACCAAATATATTGTGAAAATCACCATACCCATGTACGGACGTGTTGGTGTGATTGATAATTTTTTTGACCTGACCCATATTCTGAATCCAGGGGGAGCATTCGGCCTTCTTGCGGGCCAGAGTCCTGAAATAAGAAAATTTGTTTTTCTTTTTATCTCATCTTTTGTGGCTTTGTCTGTATTGTGGTTTTATAAACTCCATGCCAGGCAGTCTTGGTTCATGGGTTTCGGGCTTGCCCTTGTTTTCGGAGGTGCTGTCGGCAACCTGATTGACAGGTTCTGTTATGGGAAAGTGCTTGATTTTCTTGATTTTTATCTTGGATCTCTGCACTGGCCTGCGTTTAATGTGGCTGATTCCGCCATAACCACTGGAATGGCAGTATTAGTAATTCATACGATTTTTGATTCACCCCGTACCGGAGATTCATAGGCATTGTATCCTGTTCTTTTTCATATCGGCGGCTTTAAAATTTACACTTATGGGTTTTTTGTGGCATCAGGATTCATGGCTGCCATGTGGTTTTCAAAAAAAAACGCCGGGAATTCAGGAATTCACCCTGATATGATTGCAGATCTTTTTTTTGTTATTCTGGGCTGCGCCATTGCAGGTGCAAGAATTTTATATGTAGCCATCAATTTCAGGTTCTATCGTACCAATCTGTTTGAAATTTTCAGAATCTGGAATGGCGGGCTTGTATTTTTCGGAGGGTTTATTGCAGCATTTGCCGGATGTGTGTTTTTTGTGCACCATAAAAAGCTCAATTTCTGGAAAACTGCTGATATTGTCGCACCAGGGCTTGCCCTTGGCCATGCCATAGGCAGAATCGGATGTTTTTTTGCAGGCTGCTGCTATGGAAAGGAATGCACCCTGCCTTTTGCCGTTAAATTCACCAGCCCTGAAAGCCTTGCTCCCACAGGGATATGGCTGCATCCTACCCAGATTTATTCTGTGATTTCCAATCTGATTATATTTGGAATTCTTGTGATGATTCAGAAATATGAAAAATTTAATGGAATGATATTTCTGATCTATGTTATGCTTTATTCCATATTCAGATCAATTATTGAATGTTTCAGGGGAGATTTCAGGGGAAATTTTATTTTTCCCTTTCTTTCCCTGTCCCAGGGTATTGGAATAATTGTATTTATCATCAGCCTGATAATTTTTGCCCTTCGTTTTAAACCGGGTGACCATGGCAACCATTAAATACCGGCAGACAGAGGCTTTTTTTGATTCTTCAGATGGATTTCCATGCGTGTGCTTTATTTACGGGGAATCCTATCTTGTAAGCCGTACCTTTAAACAGGTGTGTGAATTTCTGACCGGCAGAGATAAAAACAGGCTTGCTCTGGAAATCTTTGAGGCTGATGAAATCACCACAGGGGATATCATTGAATTGATATCAACTTTTTCATTTTTAATGTCGGGTAAAATAATCGGGATTAAAAATTGTGATGGAAATGCATCCTGGTCAGGCGCAGGGTTTCTTTCACTTGGCAGTTTAATTGAAAAAGGATTTCCCGAAAATCATTTTCTGATCCTCACGGCATCCACCATTGACAGGAGAAAAAAATTTTTCAAAACCATTGATGCAAAGGGCCTGATCATTGACTGCAGTGTTGCAAAAGGCGCCAGAAAAGCCGATATAAAGGAACAAAATGAAGTATTAAGACAGATTGCAGATGAAACAGCGGCAAAGCTTGGCAAACAGATTCAGGACAGGGCTTTTCACATGCTTGTCGATCTTACGGGATTTGATCCCCGGGTTCTGGCCGGAAATATTGAAAAACTTGCTGCATATTCAGCAGCCAGTAAACTGATTACCTGCGAACATGTTCAGGCAGTCATAAAAAGGAATAAAAAAGACCCGGTTTTTACTTTTACAAATGCCCTGATGGAAAAAAATCTGAATCAGACCCTTTTTTACCTTGATTCCCTTTTTAATGAAGGTTTTCATCCTCTGCAGATTTTAAAGGCCATGGAAAACCTTTTCCGCAGGCTTGTCATGTTCAAGTGTTTTACCTTATGGTTTCTGGAAAACCGTCAGGGGTTTAATCCGGCCGGAGTCAATTATAATTCATTTGTCGGGTATGTTCTGCCTGAAATAGTGAAATTCGACAGGCATCTTGCAAGGCCTGAGCCTGAAAATATGAAAACAAAATCCAAAAAAAACATGGCCAATGATCTTTTGCTTGCCCCAAATCCCAAAAATGCCTATCCTGTATTTCAGATATTTTGCAAATGCCGTAATTTTTCTTTGAAAGAGCTGAATCATGCCCTGATTTTTTTAAGTGATCTTGATTTTCGCATGAAATCTTCATCTTTTGACGAAAAAACTCAGATAGAAGCATTTATCATGAACTTATGTACCAGAGGAGGGTCTGCTCATGCCACGCAAAACTAAAATTGTTGCCACAATTTCAAGCCTTAATTGTTCCCCTGAATTTATTGAAAGGCTTTACAGGGCGGGGATCAATGTTGTAAGGCTCAATACAGCACATATGACTCATGAGGATGCCCTGACTGTCGTCAACAACACCCGCAGGGTATCGGATAAAATAGGTATTCTTCTGGACACAAAAGGCCCTGAAATCCGTACCTGTGACAGCGAAACCCCTCTTAAGGTCAAGTACGGGGATATAATCAGAATAAAAGGGGCTCCAGGTGAGATTTCAAAGGAAGATATCATATGTGTGTCATATGAGCATTTTGTAAAGGATGTTCCCGTTGGAAGCTCAATTTTGATAGATGACGGATATATAGCCCTTGCCGTGATCGAAAAAAATGATGAATATCTCACCTGTTCCGTTGAAAATGACGGGGTTATAAATGCCAGAAAAAGCATTAATATTCCTTCTGTACATGTCAGGCTTCCTGCACTCAGTGAAAAGGACAGGGGGTTTATAAAATTTGCAGCAGACTATCATCTTGATTTCATCGCCCATTCCTTTGTAAGGAATAAGGAAGATGTTCTTGCTGTTCAGCGCATTCTGGATGAGAAAAATTCCCCCATAAAAATCATTGCCAAAATTGAGAATGCAGATGGAGTTGAAAATCTTGATGAAATTCTTGACCATGCCTATGGAATCATGATTGCAAGGGGTGATCTTGCAGTTGAGATTCCAACCGAACAGATCCCTCTCATTCAGAAACAGATCATAAAAACATGCATTGAAAAAAGAAAACCTGTTATTGTGGCAACCCAGATGCTGCATTCCATGATTGAATCTCCAAGACCCACAAGGGCAGAAGTATCTGATGTTGCAAACGCATGCCTTGATCATGCAGATGCACTCATGCTTTCAGGGGAAACAGCCAGTGGGAAATACCCTGAAATAGCAGTAAGAACAATGGCTAAAATCGCAGCTGAAGTTGAAGCCAGAAAAAGCAGCTTTATTGATATTCCCTATTCAGATGATAACAAGGTCACAGCATATCTTGCCAAAGCTGCTGTCAAGGCTGCGCTGAGGCTTAATACAAAGGCCATTGTTGCAGACTCCATGACAGGAAAATCCATCCGGGCCCTTTCCGCCTACAGGGGCGACAATCCCATCTATGCCCAGATTTATGACCAAAGGGTTATGCGGCAATTGTCTTTGAGTTTTGGCGTGTTCGCAGAATATGCCACCATGCAGATGACAAACCAGGCATCCCTGAAACAATCCATCTGCCGTCTTATTGATAAAAAATATTTTATGGATGATGATCTGATAATTGTGCTTGCCGGCAGTTTCGGCGTAAAACAGGGCGCCTCGTATATAGAAATAAGCACAGCTGCAAATTTCAAAACCCAATGCTCATAAATCAGGATAAAAACAGCTGTCTTGCATTGTAGGAACTTCGCACAAAAGGTCCTGCTGCAATTTTTCTGAACCCGATTTTTGCAGCGTTTTTTTCAAGTTCTTCAAATTCAGCCGGTGAATAGAATTTTTTTACTTCAAGATGCTCCCTTGTGGGCTGAAGATATTGACCTATTGTCAGAATATCGCATTTATGGGCAAAAAGGTCTTCCATGGTTGTTTCAAGTTCTTCAATGGTCTCTCCAAGGCCCACCATCAACCCTGATTTGACCGGCATTGACCTGTCAATAGATTTTACATTTGAAAGAAGGTCAAGGGACTGCCTGTAATCAGCCTGAGGCCTTGCAGCAGGATAAAGTGACGGCACTGTTTCAATATTATGATTTAAAACATCTGGCTTTGCATGTACAACAATTTCAAGGGCTTTTATGTCTCCTCTGAAATCAGGGATCAGCACTTCAACACCGGGATTTGCCGGCAAACTTGACTTTATGGCCCTGATGGTGGCGGCAAAATGGGAGGCGCCGCCGTCTTCAAGATCATCACGGGTAACCGAGGTTACAACAACATAGGTCAAACCGAGTTTAAGGGCTGCGCTGGCAACCTTTTGGGGTTCGTCCGGATCAGGAGGCAGAATAGTTCCTGAAGAAACATTGCAGAATCTGCAGTTCCTGGTGCATTCAGAACCGAGAATCATGAAAGTTGAAGTATTTTTGGAAAAACATTCAAACATGTTGGGGCATTTGGCTTCCTGGCATACTGTGTGAAGCCCTGCTTTTTCAAGCATGGATCTTACCTTCTGGTAATCACCGCCCTTTGGCAGGCTTTTTTTAAGCCATTCAGGCTTGCCTTTTTTCTGTTTGCAGGAATTCTTTGAATTCATTTTCATTTAATGCCTGTATAATTTCATAATCAAAAATTGAGGTGAAATGCCCGATAAAATGTTTTTTAACTGCCTGTACTGAAGGGCAGGGCAGGTTTAACCCCGTTTTTTTCATTTCATTTTCAAGGGATGTCATTGTGATATTGGAAAGCCCGCACGGGTTGATCCAGGAAAAAGGACCAGGGTCAGGGTTTATGTTCATGGCTATTCCATGGAAACTTATTCCTTTTTTTATGCACAGGCCTACGCTGCCGATTTTGCAGTTTTCAACCCATATCCCGTGATTTCTGGCATCTCTGTCAGCCATGACTCCGAAATCCCGGGCAGCAAGTTTCATTATTTCCTCAAGCCCGAAAACAAAATCCTTTACCCCGATTCTGTTTTTTTCAAGGTCAACAACAGGATACATCACAGCCTGGCCTGGGCCGTGGCAGGTAATATTACCTCCTCTGCCCGTCTGAATCACCTTGATGTCTTTCTGTTTCAAAAATTGTTCCGATACAGTTAAATTTTCCCTCCCGCCCTGTTTTCCAAGGGTAAAAACCCAGGGGTGTTCAACAAAGAAAACGATATCCGGCAGATTCCTTTTTTCAGTTTTCAGGGATACGGCTTCAACCTGGAGATCAAGCGCCCGTGAATATTCCATGAACCCAAGGTCCACAAATATGGCAGAGCGCTTGATTTTTTTTATCCCTTCAGACATGGTTTTCTTGCTGCCGTAACCTCATCAAGCCTTGTAACCTTAGTCATACAAGGTGCTTTTTTCAGTTTTTCAGGATCGTTCTGCGCTTCCTTGGCAATGTCTTTTACTGCCTGAATAAACTGATCAATGTCCTCTTTGGATTCACTTTCCGTTGGTTCAACCATGAATGCTCCGTGAACAACAAGGGGAAAATAAATTGTTGGGGGATGAAATCCGTAATCCAGCAGCCTTTTTGCCATATCAAGTGTTGTGATATGCAATTTTTCCTGGAGTTCGTCATTGAACACACATTCATGCATGCAGGGCCTGTCATAGGGAAGGTTGAGGGTTCCCTTGAGGCTTTCCTTTATATAGTTGGCGCTCAGGACAGCAAGCCTGCTTGTGTCGGCAAGCCCCTGGCCGCCCATGGAAAGAATATAGGAATAGGCCTTTATCATTACATTGAAATGGCCGTAAAATGTATGAAGCTTGCCTATTGTATCAGGACGGTCAAATATGAATTTATATGAATCATTGTCCTTTGCAATCCTTGGAACAGGTAAAAACGGTTCAAGTGTTTTGCCAGCAGCAACAGGGCCTGAACCGGGCCCGCCGCCGCCATGGGGAGTTGAAAATGTTTTATGAAGGTTGAGATGCAGGACATCCACTCCGATTTCCCCTGGCTTTACAATACCCATTATGGCATTCATATTGGCTCCGTCACCGTAAACCAGGCCGCCTTTTGCATGTACAATATCTGCAATCTGTCTTAGATTGGATTCAAAAAGCCCCAATGTATTCGGGTTGGTAACCATAATACCTGCTGTATCCTCATCCATGACAGCAGCAATGGTTTCAGGTTCAAGGATTCCATCAGGTCCTGATTCCACATTGACAGGTGTGTATCCGCAAAGTGCTGCACTGGCAGGATTGGTTCCATGTGCAGTGTCAGGTATTATTATTTTTGAACGCTGCCTGCCCTGCTTTGCAAAATATGCATGGATCATGAGCATTCCTGTAAGCTCTCCATGGGCTCCTGCTGCGGGCTGAAGGCTGACCGCCTCAAAACCTGTTATTTCTGCCAGATATTGTTCAAGCTCATACATAAGCCTGAGGCATCCCTGGGAAAATTCTTCTCCGGCCAGGGGGTGTGCAGATGCGAATCCCTTGCGTGCTGCCTGTACCTCATTGGTTTTGGGATTGTATTTCATGGTGCATGAGCCAAGGGGGTACATGCCTGAATCAACACCAAAATTCCATTGGGAAAGTCTGGTGTAGTGGCGTACCACATCAAGTTCTGACAATTGCGGCAGGTCAGGGCTTTCACCAACAAATTTTTCATCCAGATGTGCTGTATCCACATCAGGTTCCGGCAATGACACAGCGCACCTGCCTTCACGGCTTTTGTCCCACAGCAGCGGCTCATTGAAAACAAGGCCTTTTGTTCCCGGCTGTTTAATCATTTTTGCACCTCCTTTGCCAGCAGATCAATATCATCCTTTGAAACGGTTTCAGTTGCACAGAACAGGTAATGATTCTTTAATTCAGGATAAAAAGTTTCAAGGCCGATTCCTGCAAATATGCCGTGTTTTTTTATGATATCTGTTCTTTTTTCTTCAAAACCTGCCGGAGCCTCCAGGACAAATTCATTGAAAAAAGGAGAATTAAAAACCGGCTTGAACCCTGATTTTTCAAGTGACTGCCTGAGATAGACAGCCTTGTCATGGTTCTGCTGGGCAATTTCTCTTATGCCGATCCTGCCCACTGTGGCAAGGTAAATGGCAGCGGTCATGGCATTGAGCCCGTTATTGGAACATATATTGGAAGAGGCTTTTTCTCTTTTGATATGCTGCTCCCTTGTGGCAAGAGTCAGGACATAGCCCTGGTCTCCGTTGGTATCCTGTGTTTTCCCTACGTAACGGCCCGGAAGGTTTCTCATCTGTTTTTTTGTGCCTGCCATAAGGCCCAGGCCCGGCCCTCCGAATGACTTGGCAATCCCAAGGCTCTGGCCTTCTCCTGCAACAATGTCAGCACCAAAGGCTCCGGGCGGTTTCAAAAGCCCGTATGCAATGGCTTCTGTAAACGATGTAATGAAAAGAACTTTTTTATCACGGGCAAGGTCTCCAAACGCCTGCAGATCCTCAATATTACCGAAAAAATTGGGAGACTGGACTGCAATGCCTGCAATACCATCCATTTTTTTCACAGCCTCAATATCGGTCAGTCCATCTTTTGTATATGGAATTTCAACAATTTCATATCCGCTGGGACGGGTATAGGTTCTCACAATTTCGCGGTGTGCAGGATGAACAAGCGAAGAAACAGCTATTTTTGAGGCCTTTGATTTTTTTTTCAGGGCAATGAGGGCAGCTTCTGCCAGGGCTGTCCCGCAGTCATAATGGGAAGCCGTGGCAATGTCCATTCCAAGCAGCCTGGTTATCATGGTCTGGAATTCATAGATTCCCTGAAGGGTTCCCTGGCTTACCTCCGGCTGGTACGGAGTATAAGCTGTCATGAATTCAGACCGGGATATAAGATATGGAATAATGGCCGGAATATAATGGTCATAGCTTCCTGCTCCCATGAGGCATCTGTTCTGTTTTGAGGCATAATTGGCAGATGCAAGCTTTTCCATGTGTTCATCAAGAGCCCATTCTGAAAGGCCCTGTGGTATGTTGATTCCGTCATTTGTTTTCAGATCATCGGGTATGCTGTCAAAAAGTTCGTCAAGGCTTGAGAGCCCAGCAACTTTGAGCATACTTTCAATATCTTCTTTGGTATGTGGAAGGTAACGCATGGTTTTATCCTTTCAGCATTTCAAGATATGCTGCCTTATCCATGAGATTATCCATTTCAGAAGGATCTTCAGGTTTGATCCTGATGAGCCAGCCATTGTTGTAGCAGTCGTTGTTTACAAGTTCAGGCTCATCTTCAAGGGCTTCATTTATTTCAACCACTTCACCTGAGACTGGAATATAGATTTCTGAAACAGCCTTGACAGATTCAACACTGCCGAATTCATCTCCCTGGGAAAAGCTGTCGCCAACTTCAGGCATTTCAACAAACACAACTTCACCAAGCTGATCCTGTGCATAATCATTAATCCCTATGGTGATAATATCTCCGTCCTGTTTTGCCCACTCATGATCCTTGGTGTATTTTACATCTTCCGGTAAGTTAAGCTCATTAATTTCTTTCATGTTCTGCCTCCTGTCATATGGTTAAATAAAATTACTCAGTTTTTTTCTTGCAGTTCTGTCAGGACGTATGTCCGTGACAATGGTGGCTTTTACAATGCGCTTGCCTTCTTTGAGGGTAAGACAAGCGCCTGGATCAAGCTTTTTGCTGACCATTACAAATCCGCAGCTTATCCCTTTTATTTTGAGGTCAGGGGGAAGGTCTTTTGAAGATATGCTCAGGATTTTGCCATTATGCCATGTGATTCCCATGTCAGTGGCGCAGGTCAAAACCCTGCCTATTTCATTGCCAAAATCATCTATTACCCTTGTTTTGTCGCCGGCAGAAACCTTGCGCAGGGAATCGCCTGCAAAGGGATAGGTAAAACAATCTTCAGGGCAGGGTAAGAGTGCATCTGCACCAATAAAATTTTTGGTGAATGATTTTTTATCATCAGCCCATGGAAGGGCAAACTCCCAAGGGTGATTGATGAATTTCCAATGGCCGATGTCCTGATGGGACAGAGGAAGGCAGGCCCCTGCTCTCAGCGAATCACGTGCGCCAAGGCCGCAGGCCGTGATATTGAATTGTTTCCCCGCTTCAAGGATATCAGTCCATAATTTTACAATTGCATCAGGGGCGATAAAAATTTCAAACCCGAATTCACCTGTGTATCCTGATCTGGAAAGCAGGATGGGCGTACCATCAATAAGCCTGACTTCAGAATCTTTTTCAGGATGACCCTTGAATGAAAAATAGGGCATGTTACAAAAGACCTGGTCAGGGTTTTCAATCAGCCCGGAAAGTATGCGTGCTGAGTTGATTCCCTGAATATCCATTTTGGCAAGTTTTTCCGACATATCTTCAATGTCAGCGCTGAAGCCCTTTTTATTTTTATCAAGATGCCCGGCAATCTGAGCTCCCATGCCTGCATTGACACATACCATAAAAGAAGTGTCGCTGAATTTATAAACAATGGCATCATCAATGCAGAATCCGTCAGCATCAAGAAAAGCCCCGTAAACACATCTTCCCTTTGCAAGGGATGAAATGTCCCTTGTAAAGCACAGGTTCAAAAGATCAAATGCATTTCCACCTTTTACATATATACAGGCCATGTGGCTGGTATCAAATATGCCTGCTGATTTAAGCACGCCAAGATGCTCGTTCCTGACTCCGGTTTTGTACCATAAAGGCATGTCAAATCCGCCGAAATCAGCCATGTTGGCACCGGCATTCCTGTGCCATCCGTTAAGGGGAGTGGTTTTAAGACAGGTGGTCATAACAAATAGTCCTCATATTTTTTTATGAATTAAAAAATATAGGGAACCTTCAGGTTATAGGATTTATACACAACAAAGGTTTCAACGGAGCTTATGCCGTCAACCTTAGAGATTTCCTCTGTGTAGAATTCCAGCAGGCCAAATCCTTTTTTGAACAGGACAAGAATCAAAAGATCGTATCTTCCCGTTACAACGCTTACGGAAATCACCCCTTTTAACTTGCTGATTTCCTTCCCTTTTTCAACAAGGTTCATTTCAGAAAGCTTTATGCCTATGATAACGGTTCTGTGGCCGGGCAGGGTTGCCGGGTCAACAAGACCGCAGATTTCAAGCACACCTTCTTCCTGGAGCCTGTTAACCCTTGAACGGACAGTGTTCTCGGTAATGGAAAGCTTGTCAGCAATCTTTTTAAAAGATTTTTTCCCCTGTTTTAATTCTCTGATAATAT
>CAYUOB010000006.1:0-47114 GCA_964446145.1 uncultured Desulfobacula sp. | reverse complement strand
ATGTGTTCTGGCATGGTTCATCCGGGCCTTGTAATGGAAGCCTTTGGGGCAGGTGCGGACGGGGTTATGATAATGGGATGCCATCCAGGGTCATGTCATTATGGCGACGGAAACAAAAAAACAGCTGCCAGGGCTATGATTATATCCATGATACTTGAGGACAGCGGAATTGATCCGGAACGTTTTGAGCTTCACTGGATATCATCTGCTGAGGCTTCAGCTTTTGCAGCTTTTGTGACACAATTCACGCGGAAAATACAGAAACTAGGGCCGATAAAGGCAAAAGGATGAATTCTGAATATATGGAAATTAATGCATCCAGGCATTCTGACGGCAGGGTTCTTCTCAGGGATAAGATTGCATCTGGTCTGCCTGAAGGCGGGAATGTCAATTCATGCTTTTCATGCGGAATATGCTCCTCAGGATGCCCTGCAAGCGGACTTGAAGATATGGACCCAAGAAAATTTGTCCGCATGCTTGCCCTTGGAATGGATAAGGAAATTATGGACAGTGACTGGGTCTGGATGTGTACAGCCTGTGACCGTTGTGTCCACGCCTGTCCAATGATGATTGATATTCCCCTGGCTGTTTTTACACTCAGAAGCCTGTGGCCCTCTGACAGACGTCCTGCCGGGCTGGTGAAAGGATGTGTGAAAGCGCTTGAGACTGATACATGTGCCATGACAGGCATGGGTTCTGAAGACTGGAAGTTTGTTATTGAGGATATACTTGATGAAGTCAGGGCAACCCAGCCCGGGTTTGAAAACCTGAACGCACCTGTGGACAGGAAAAATGCCCGTTTCTTTTTGACTCAATCCTCTGTTATAGCCCTGAGAACTCCCAGAGAAATGGCTCCTTTATGGAAAATACTGCATCTTGCCGGAGTAGACTGGACATATGGATCAAAAGGATGGGCTGCTGAAAATCCGGGTTATCTGCTTGGGGATGACAGGGCATGGGAAAAAATTTTACGCAGAAAAGTCCAGGCAGTGGAAAAACTGGGATGCAAGGTGGTTCTGTGCACGGAAAGCGGCCATGATTTTCCGGCATTTAAACAGGGCCTTGAAAAATTTGATATCCCGCATTCATTTGAGGTCAGAAGTATTATTGAATATTATGCCAGATGGATACGGGCCGGCATACTGAAACTTAATTCAGACTGGAATCATGACAGAAAAGTGAAATTTACTGTCCAGGATCCCTGTCAGGTAATAAGAAAAAACCACGGAGATCATCTTGGAGATGATTTGCGATTTGTTGTAAAAGAAGCTGTGGGTGAAGAAAATTTTGTGGACATGATTCCGGGCCGTTCCAATAATTATTGCTGTGGAGGCGGAGGAGGGGCCGTGCTGTCCGATTTTGACAATGAAAGGTTTGCCTGCGGCAGGATCAAGCTGGAACAGATCCTTGAGACAGGGGCGGACTATTGTATTACCCCGTGTAATAATTGCCATCGCCAGATACTTGATTTAAGCCGCAATTACGGAGCCGGTTTCAGGACTGTTCATCTGTGGACAGTATTGTGCATGGCAATGGGTATTCTGGGAAAAGAAGAACGCAGATATTTGGGAGATGATCTTATCATGGCTGAATTCAGGTATGGAAACAGATAATGAAGACTTTTTTTAATCTGATTCAGGAAGTTCAGAAACCAGGCTTATGTTACAGATGCGGCGGATGTGCGGCATTCTGCACTGCCATTAATTACGGGGCGCTTAAAATTGATGGGAACGGCAAACCTGTTTATGACGATATAGAAAAATGTGTTGAATGCGGTATCTGCTATTCAATCTGCCCTGAAATCAATGACCTTGACGAGGAGACAAAGCGTAAGGCTGCATGGAGCGAACCCATGGGCAGGGTGATTGAAACAACTGTTGCCAGAGCTGCAGATATGCAGGTGAGGGAAAAAGCAACCGATGGGGGAGCGGTTACAGCTCTTTTGCTGCATTTGTTTGACAGAAACAGAATTGACGGCGCCATCGTGACAAGGCCGGTTGGAAGGTTCAGACGCCAGCCTTTTCTTGCAACCACAAGGGATGAAATTGCAGGATCTGCCGGGCTTTTTTTTGATGCATTCCAGGGGACCGAGGAATTCAATGACGAATATATGACTTATTCGAGTATCAGGGAATTTGATACCATGATTAAAAAAGGCCTTAAAAGGGTTGCTTTGGTCGGAACCCCGTGTCAGATTAAATCAGTTCGCAAGATGCAGGTGTTGAACCTGATTCCTTCTGACTGCATAAGAATATGCTTCGGGCTTTTTTGTTCCGGCAATTTTACTTTTGGTGCAAAGGAGCAGAAAAAGCTTGCTGACATGGCAGGTATCTGCTGGGAAGATGTCAGCAGGATAAATATGAAGGACAGGCTTATCATTACCCTTAACTCAGGAGATAAAAAAAGCATATCCCTTGAGGACATGGAATCAATGAAGCGTTATGCATGCCATTATTGTTCAGATTATTCTGCGGAGTTTGCCGATATTTCATTTGGCGGCATAGGAGCAATGGAAAAATGGACCACTATTATTACAAGAACGCCGCTTGGAAGGGCTGTGCTGGCCGATGCAAGAAGTTCAGGATCCATTGAACAGTTCAGGGTTGAAGATGATCCGGAATTTGCCAGCACAGCCCTTCAGGAGGTCAGAAAAGCATCTGCCCTCAAAAAGAAAAAAGCCCGTTACAGAAGAAGAAATCTTGTGACAAAATCAATACGCATCAATATGTGATCGTCTATGTGAGAAACTCAAGGTCGGGTATGGGCATGACTCTTTTGTCAGGGCCCAGGCATACAAGCTCCAGTGTGCAGGTGACAGCAGGCTTTGTTCCTTCCTGCCTCCATGCTTCATGAAAGAAAACAACCCTGTATGGGCCCTGTTTTTCCCATGTTGTTTTGATCGTTAAAAGATCTGCAAATACTGCACCTTCGTGATATCCTGCGGAAAGTTTGTAAACTGCAAACCCAATGCCTTTTTCATGCCACATTTTTGAAAGAGTTGAAACTCCTATGATGTCTTCTCTGGCACGTTCAAAAAATTTTAGGTAGTTGGCGTGATATACAACACCGGAATGGTCTGTGTCTTCGTAATATACCCTGACTGAAAAAATATGTGGTTCTGGCTTTGATTTCTGCATTTTAAATCCTGTATTTATGTTAATTTTGTTTTTAATTGACCCAAATACAATACAAAATCAATAAAATTTTAAATTAAATTGCAGCATGCCGCGGCCGTGCCCGGGAATATTGCTGAAACCGTGAATTGCTTGACATAAATGCATGTGAATAATAAAACCTTTATAAAGCTGATTCATGCAGGTATGATAGAACAGTTTTGTTTTGTGGACAGGAACAGGCATAAAAGGAGAAGAAATTGGCTATAAGATTCGGAATCGCAGGGAAAATAAGCCTTCTTGTTTTTTTTGCAATATTATCCACTCTGGTGATTGTTTTCTGCAGTACTTTTTTTTCTTTGTCAGACATAAGAAAAATTAATGAGCAGGAATTGCACCGCATACTTTATGATGAACGAATGGAAAAACTGGTGGAACTGACTGACAATGCCTCTGCTGTGCTGGAAACTACCAACTTCAATAATTATGCCATCAGGGCAATCAATGCAATGCGTTTTGGAAAGAACAGGAAAAATTATTTTTTTGTCATAGATGAGAAGGGCAGATTTGTCGTATATCCGGCGCGTCCGGACCTTGTGGGTAAGAGCCAGATTAATCTGAAATCATTTGATGGCAAATATATTGTAAAAGAAATACTTCACCGGGCAAAATCTGAACACCAGGGTTTTATTACATATAAATGGAGGAATCCGGGCCGGAAGGGAGCTGTGTTTGAAAAACTTACATATTTCAGATATATACCAAAATGGCAATGGGTTATTGGCACTGGAATCTATAATGATGACATAAAGGATATTGCAAAACAAAAGGAGATGATCCTGCGCAAGAAATTTGAAACAAGGCTGTGGATATTTATCGGGGTTATCCTGGCTTTTTCCGTGTGTTTTATCCTGATGTCCGTTTTTATTGCGGGAAAATTGCTGGCTCCTGTAAAACAGGTGGCTGATTTTGCAAACCAGATAGGAGAGGGAAATCTTGCTATGCCCCTGGAATATGACGGGCATGATGAAATAGGTGAAATGGCAAGATCCATGCGAAAGGGGGCAAAGGACCTGGGCGGTCTGATACGCAAACTGGTTGCAAGCTCCGCCACGATTGCTGAATCTTCCTCACATCTTCTTGCAATTGCCTATGACCTCAATGATTCGTCAAAGGAAATGGAAAATAATTCTGAAAATGCAACAAGGGAAACCTGGAAGATTGCAGAACATATGAAAAATATATTGTCGGCAACCGATAAAATCAATTCCCAGATAGATAATATTGCAGGGTTTACGGAAAATGTTTCAACCAATATGTCTGATGTGGGAATGAAAATAGATTCTGTTTCAAAATCAACAACATCTGCTGCATGTGCAGTTGAGCAGATGTATGCTTCCTTTAATGAAACTGCCCAGAATTCAAGCAGGGGGGCGGCAGTTACGGAAAATGCGTCAAAACAGGCAAAACAGACATCAGTTATCATGCGTCAATTGGATGATTCTGCAAAGGAAATTGGTGAAATCATAGAAATTATCCAGACCATTGCATCCCAGACCCATCTTCTGTCGCTCAATGCCGCCATAGAGGCTGCAGGTGCAGGAGAAGCAGGAAAAGGTTTCTTTGTCGTGGCAAATGAGGTAAAGGAACTTGCACATCAGACCGAAACCTCAGCCGGTATTATACGTTCCAAAATTCTGGGTATGCAGGCGCATACCAAAAAAGCCGTGGATGTCATTCAATCGATTGTGGACGTGATTTCTGATATAGATCAGATCATGGTTGCCATTGCTTCATCCGTGGAGGAGCAGACCAGTGTAACCAATGAAATTTCTTCCAATATAAGCATGACAGCTGACAATGCCCGCCAACTGAATACAAAAATCAAAAGCAATATCGAGGCTGTCCGCCAGGTCGCTTCCACAATAGATGCCACAGCATCTGAATCTGCCGTTATCCAGAAAGATGTCAGAAATACAACCAGAGGCGTTGAAGAGGTGCTGAATTATGTGAGCCTTGCCAATGAATCTGTAAAGGATTCCGCATCCAGGATCGAGGAGATTCAGACTCGTGCAGATGAACTTGCAGCCCTTGCAGAAGACCTGAAAAAGGCCATTCATATATTCAGGGTGTGATTGTTTTACATCGTAACAGGAGATTGGTGGTTGAAAGCGCTTATAATAGCTGCCCATGGCAGCAGGAAAAAGGATGCAGACCTGCAGATATTGGAACTGACAGCCAGAATACGTGCAAGGCTGCAGGAGTGTTTTGACAGGATTGAGCCTGCATTTTTGCAGTTTTCAAAGCCTGCGCTGGAACACATGCTGGAAGAACTGGTATTGGCAGGTGCCGACCGTGTTGTTGTCTTTCCTTTTTTTATAAGCAGCGGCAGTCATATTTCTTCTGATATCCCGAAACTGATTAATGGGGCCAGGCAGAAGTTTCCTTCCACTGAATTTGTACTGACCCGCCATCTTGGAATCATTGAAGGCTTAGAAGAGCTGATATGCCGTGAAATTACAGCAGGCCTGTGATTTTTTTGTTCATATCCTGCCGCAGCCTGCAACAAGATCAAGTCCGCCGTGAAAAATCGGGGTCATATTGAGCTTTAAACCGGGCATAAATTTCCAGGCATGCGGCGGCAGAATGATACCTGCCCTCCACCCCCTGAAATCATGAACAAGTTTTTTTTGTATTTCGCGGTAAAATTCTCCGGGCAGCCCTGTATTATCAATACGTTTGCCATAGGGCGGGTTTAATACGATAACCCCTTTTTGGTTTTTATATGCCAGGGAAGGTATTATCGAAAAAAAATCCCGCCTTGAAACCTCAATGGCTTTGTCAAAACCGTGGCAGCCGATGTTCCGCCTGACTGCCCTGACAGCAGCCTCGTCAGAATCAGATGCATGGATCCTTTTATTCCGGAATACGGTAAAATTTTTTTCAGCCTGTTTTTTCAGGTAAGCCCATGTGCGCATACTGAATCCAGGCCATTGTTCAAAGGCAAATGATCTGAAGAATCCGGCAGGTATATTGCCCTGGATCATGGCCGCCTCAATGGAAAATGTTCCTGAACCGCACATGGGATCAATAACCATGTCTTTTTTTGACAATCCTGTTTTAAAAAGTATGGCGCAGGCCAGGTTTTCACGCAGGGGAGCTTTGGTGACAGAGTGCTTTATTCCGCGTTTGAACAATAAATCGCCTGTGGTATCAAGGGAAACCGTGAATTTGTCATGGTCTGCCCTTATGTGAACTGTCTGGCAGGAAAATGTACCATGGAGCGGAATAGAAATGGTTTTATCCATACTGGATGCAATCACCTCTTTACAGCGCTGTGCTACTGCATCTGAATGGTACAGGCGTGAGTTATGGCAGACTGCTTTGACTTCAGGCATGCCGCAGTTCCGGGGAAGATGAATATCCCAGTCAATGAGGCTGAACTGTTTTTCAAGCTGCCTGAATGAAGTGGCTTTGAATTTTTTGATCCTCATCAATATCCTTGACGCAGTTCTGAGCCGGAGATTCAGGAGCATGCAGTCCGATGTCCTGCCCCTGAATTCGATTCCACCCGGAATTGTTTTGAAATTGTTGCCTGGAAAGCCCAGGCCCCTGATTTCATTCAGACACAATGATTTAAGCCCTGGCGGGCATGCAATGAAAAAAATATGTTCTCTGGCACTTACCCGCCTTTTTACCCTTTTTTGAAAACCTGTGAGTTTTTTGTTCATAATATATCAAATGCATGGCAAATCAGTTCTTCTGTTGTCTGCCATGATATACATTCGTCTGTGATGGAGACTCCGTATTCAAGTTGTGTATTTTTCCCTGTGCATTTCTGATTGCCTTCAAACAGATTGCTTTCAAGCATCAGCCCTGTAATACAGGTATTGTTTTCCTTTACCTGATCCAGCACACTTTTAAATACAAATGGCTGGCCCTTGCATTTCTGGCCTGAATTGTCATGAGAACAATCAATTACCACGCTTTCCAGAAGATTTCTGGCCCTGAGTTTTTTTCTGACTTTTGCAACGGAGACCGGATCATAATTGGGGTGAGGGCCTCCGCGCAATACAATATGACAGAATCTGTTGCCCTTTGTGCTTACAATGGCTGAATGCCCTTTTGGATCTATCCCCAGAAAATGCTGGGGAGACCCTGAGGCCATCATGGCATTTACAGCTGCATCAATGCTTCCGTCTGTGCTGTTTTTAAATCCCACAGGCATGGAAAGCCCGCTTGCCATTTCACGGTGAGTCTGGGATTCAGTTGTCCTTGCTCCTATTGCCACCCATGAAAGAAGCCCTGCAATATACTGGGGAACAACAGGGTCAAGTATTTCCGTTGCCGCAGGAAGCCCCATTTCATTGATGTCAATCAAAAGGGATCTGGCAGTTTTCAGGCCTTCATCCATGTTATATGATGCATCAAGGTTGGGATCATTTATCAATCCTTTCCATCCAATTGTTGTTCTTGGTTTTTCAAAATAAACCCTCATGATCAGGTTTATCTTATCTTTTACCCTTTGTCTGAGTTCTGTCAGTTTATGGGCATATTCAAGCGCTGCATCAATATCATGTATTGAACACGGTCCTGCAATCACGAGCAGTCTTGGGTCATTTTTCAAAAGAATATTTTCAATGTCATGACGGCCTCTGATAACTGTACTGGCAGCAGCATCTCTGATTGGCAGCAGTTCTTTGATTGCTTCTGGGGTGATAATCGGAGTGAAGGACTCAACATTTACATCATAGGTCTGTTTCATGATTTTCTCCTTTTTGTGCAGGAATTTTTCAAAAACCTGCGGAGAAAAAAATAAAAAAAGCCGCAGGCCTTTGCTGCCTGCGGCTTTTGATGAATAGAGCTTATCAGCGCCGGACAGGCAGACCTGTATAATAAAAATATCTGAAATAAAATCTGTCTGTTAGGCGCATGTTCAATTTATTTTCCTTTTTTTTAAAATTTTAATAGAACATATTTTTTTTATCAGGTCAAGAAAATTGAATCACCTCACGGATTATCTTTGAAGTTTTGCTTGACACGGGCCATGATGTTTCCTTACTTTACCTGCGGGAAAAAAAATATTAGAATAAATAAACGATCGGAGACGGAAATGTTCAGAGTGCTGATGGTGGGAATGGGAGGCTTTGCAGGATCAATATGCCGTTATCTTGCAACAGGGCTTGTGCAGAAGATATTCAGTGATCCGTTTTTCCCGTATGGCACGCTTGTTGTTAATGTGGCAGGATGTCTTTTCATCGGGTTTCTTGGCGGGGTATCTGAAACAAGGCAGATATTCACCCCTGAAATAAGGGCTTTTATCCTCATAGGATTTCTCGGAGGGTTTACAACTTTTTCAACCTTTGGGTATGAGATATTCACAATTGCGCGTGACGGCCAGTTTGCTGCTGCATTGACAAACCTTGCCCTGCATCTTGTACTTGGATTTACTGCAGTGTGGACAGGTTTTTCCATATCAAGGGTATTATAGAGGAGGACAGGTGTATGGTGCTGCCGGAAAAAGGGCATATGCTCAGGATTTATATAGGCGAAAGCGATAAAAAAGACGGGGCTCCTTTGTATGAATGGCTTGTGAAAAAAGCAAGGGAACATGGGCTTGCAGGGGCAACTGTCATAAAAGGGGTTCTTGGATTCGGGGCACATTCAAGGATTCATACCTCAAAAATTCTAAGGTTGTCTGAGGACATGCCCATGGTAATAGAAATCGTGGATACCCTGGAGAAAATTGATAAATTCATGCCTGTTGTTGACCAGACCATCAACGAGGGTCTGGCTATTGTTGAGGAAGTAAGTATCCGTTTTTACAGGACATAATATTTATATATAGTTGCAATATATGGCGGAGGTTATGATGGAGCTTAAAACCATTACCATTGAAAATCCAGATGAACTGAATTTTATCCTGGGGCATTCCCATTTTATTAAAACCGTTGAGGATATACACGAGGCAATTGTCTGCACTGTACCCGATGCAAAGTTTGCAATAGCCTTCTGCGAGGCATCCATGGACTGTCTGGTACGGTACAGCGGAACAGATGAAGACCTGATTGAACTTGCAAGAAAAAATGCTTTTGCGCTTTCAGCAGGTCATTCTTTTATTATTTTTATGAAGGATATGTTTCCCATTAATATCCTTAATACAATCAAAAATGTGCCTGAAGTCGCAAGAATACATTGCGCAACTGCAAATCCTGTTCAGGTGATTGTTGCAGAAACAGACCAGGGCCGTGGAATCCTGGGCGTGATTGACGGTTTCTCCTCAAAGGGAATTGAAACAGAAGAGGATATTGAAAAACGCAAGGGTTTTTTAAGAATGATCGGGTATAAACAATAATAAGGCCTGGAGCGGATTCTGGAATTTACAGTTCTCATTTTATGAATTATTTTTGATATTAAAAGAAAAAAAATACATAAATTAAGGTAAATAATTACATATATTATTAATAGTATTTTTTGGCTAATATTAAAGTTTGTTACTTTTTTGTCTGATAATATCATTGATATGATGAGATCTATATATAGATAGAGCCATTTTCGAATTTCATGGTACAATATATGCATGTTTTCCCCATGAAGGAGGTGGTTAAATAGGGTGATGATAAAAACAGGTTTCAAAAAAACAGGTTTCAAAAAGATGCTTAAAAATTCAACATTGAAAAAAGGGGGAAGAATGAAAAGATTGTTATTTGTATGTATGTGTATAATGGTGTTCAGCTGGGCGGGAATGGCCAATGCTCTTATTATTACAGAAACATTGACTACAGATGGAGTCGACGGAGAGTCAGGGCTTATTTTTGAAGCCTATAATGATGTTGCGCCGGAGGGCGCGGTTGCAAATTATGGCGTGTATTCCTTCCTTATAGGTGCGGATGAGCCTGTCGGCGCACCATGGGCAGGCGGGGAACTCGCTTGGGAGGATGAGCTGCTTAGCATAGTACCGTATACTGAACATGATTCTTGGGGAAATCCCACCCAAGTATACCGAGCATATACAGGATACTACAATCCAGATCACTCAGATGAGTGCTCTCTTGTTTTCACGCTAACCGGTGATGAATGGGCAAATTATAATCATGCATATTTTTATTATACTTATGATCAACAAACATTTGTACCTTATGGCTATAGACAGATAGGCTATGGTCACAGCTTGACTGTCTATGCAGTAGGTGGTGTGCCAGCTTCTCCTTTTGCATATACAACGTTTGCCGTAGATCCGGATAATGCGCCGTCTAATGGGTACACTCCATCAGGGTATGGAACTACTCAGCACAGTGGTCCAGCTCCCGTGCCGGAACCTGCCACTTTGATGCTGTTCGGGTGCGGGATTATGCTGATGGCTGCTTTCAGCCGCAGACAGGCCGATTGAAGAAATTAATTTTTCAAACATATGTGAGAAGAAATCCTCTGAAATTATCCCGGAGGATTTCTTCATTGTATTTTTGACTAATTTTGTTTCAGCAGCAGATAATTTTAATCTCCGTCAAGGAGCCGGCCTATACCGCCCAGAATTGAGCCTTCTCCCTTGTCTGATCCGCCAACTGAAGGGGCGTGCTGTATGATCCTGTCTGCCAGCCTTGAAAATGGCAGGCTTTGAAGATAGATGGTTCCGTGGCCGCTCAGGGTCGCCAGAAACAGGCCTTCACCGCCGAAAAACATTGATTTCAACCCCCCTGATCTTTGTATGTCATAGTCGATTCCGGGAGTAAATCCCACAATGCATCCGGTATCCACTTTGATTGTTTCTCCTTCCAGCTTTTTCTCCACTATTGTGCCTCCGGCGTGAACAAAGGCCATGCCGTCTCCCACAAGCTTCTGAAGTATAAATCCTTCTCCGCCGAAAAAACCTGCCCCAAGCTTTTTGCTGAAGGCAATTGTCACCTTGGTTCCAAGGGCAGCGCACAAAAATGCATCTTTCTGGCAGATGAGCTCTCCTCCTATTGTGTTCATGTCAACGGCAATGATTCTGCCGGGATAGGGTGCGCTGAACGCCACACGTTTTTTACCCTGCCCCTGGTTTGTAAAATGGGTCATGAAAAGGGATTCTCCTGTGATCGCCCTTTTGCCCGCATCAAATAATTTGCCCATGAATCCGCGTTCAGGTTCGGAGCCATCTCCCATTTTTGCCTCAAAACTGATACCGTCTTCCATCCAGTTCATGGCCCCTGCCTCTGCTATTACTGTTTCGCCGGGATCAAGCTCAACTTCAACGGTCTGCATGTCATTTCCAAAAATTTCATAGTCAACTTCATGACATTTCATAAGAACCTCCGTTTATTTTTTGATCATGGTTTCAGGCATCATGACGGCAACAACATGGCCTTTTGCACATATTGTATCTTCTGCCATGACTTTTGTTTCCACAATTACTTTTTTTTCTTTGAGTTCCACAATTTTTCCGCGGATTTCAAGTTCCATTCCAAGTGGTGTTGGAGCAAGAAAATCAACCTTAAGGGATGCTGTAACAAAGCGCAGGGCAGGTTCTGTATCCATGTTGCGGCCCTGTGCCCTGTATGCTGCTGCCGCTGCCGTACCTGTGCTGTGACAATCAATGAGCGAGGCGATCAGTCCTCCGTATACAAAACCGGGGATTGCAATATGATCCTTGTCTGGGGTGAACCTTGTCACGGTTTCTTCATTGTCCCAGACAGTTTTTATCTGCAGGCCGCGGGAGTTCAGCCTTCCGCATCCATAGCAGTAACTATAGTCGTCGGGATAGTAGTCCTGGAATGCCTTTTGTGCCATTTGCCTGTTCTCCTTGTTATTTTTTGATGCCGTGTAAAAATTTCATATAAACCATGCATCCTGCAAGGCTGCCTGAAACATCGGCGAGAAAATCAAATGCCGAGCAGGTACGTGCAGGGACAAATGCCTGGTGAATTTCATCTGACAGGCCGTACAGGGCTGAAAAAATTGTGGCGGCAACCTGAATTTTAAATGCAGACCATGATGGTTTTTCAGCTGCAAGATCCCGTGCGCACAGCATGCCAAGAACAGCATACCCGAAAAAATGCAGTATCTTGTCCTCACAGAGGAATGATGACGGGCCTGAAACAATGCTGGGAAACGAGGATTGCCAGAAAATCAACACGCAGTAAAGGATTACAGGCAGCCTGTAGGCAATGGCCAGGTTTATGTCGTCAGAAAATCTGTTCATCCAATGTTCTTTCCCTGATATGGGCCAGTACGGGTTTTAGAAAATCTTCAGTTGAGATTCCCATCCTGACCTTGCCGTCCAGCGTTCTTACCGAAAGGGTATTGGTCTGTTTTTCCTTTTCACCTATTGTGATGATCAGAGGAATATAATTTAATTGTGCTTCCCTGATTTTCTTTTTCAATGTTTCGTTTTTATTGTCCAGTTCACACCTGATTCTGTGTTTTTCAAGCTTTGATCTGACTGATGCTGCATAATCTGCAAGTTCCTGGTTTATGGGCAGAAGGACTGCCTGAACAGGGGCCAGCCATAAAGGAAAGCGGCCTGCAAAATGTTCAACAAGAATGCCGAAAAATCTTTCAAGGGATCCGTAAATTACACGGTGTATCATTATGGGCCTGTGCTTTTCATTGTCACGGCCCTTGTAGGTCAGGTCAAAACGTTCAGGCAGTGCCATATCAAGCTGAACCGTGCCGCACTGCCATGTCCTTCCAAGCGCATCCTTGATGTGTATATCTATTTTCGGGCCGTAAAATGCACCATCACCCTCATTTATGAGGTATTGGCGCCCATAGTCTTCAAGTGCCGCCTTAAGCCCGTTGGTGGCTTCTTCCCACTGCCGGTCTGAACCAATGGACTTTTTGGGGCGGGTGGAAAGCTCTAAGTGAAAATCAAGGCCGAATCTGGTGTAAATTCGTTTGGCAAGGTTGAGCACTCCCAGGACTTCTTCTCCAATCTGATCAGGGGTCATGAAAATATGTGCATCATCCTGATGAAAGGCCCTGACCCTGAAAAGCCCTGACAATGCGCCTGAAAATTCATGACGGTGTACAAGCCCTATTTCTCCTGCCCTCAGGGGCAGATCCCTGTAAGAATATGATTTTGTTTTATAAAGCAGCATGCCGCCGGGACAGTTCATGGGCTTGATTGCATATTCCTCATCATCAATTACCGAGGTATACATGTTTTCCCGGTAATTTTCCCAATGGCCGCTTTGTTCCCACAGTTTTCTGTTGAGCATGACAGGGGTTTTGGTTTCAACATAACCTGCCGCCCTGTGCTCGTCTCTCCAGTAATCAAGCAGGCTGTTCAAGCTTTCAATGCCCTTTGCATGGAAAAAAGGCCTTCCTGCCGCCTCATCATGAAAGGAAAAGAGGTCAAGTTTTGTTCCAAGTTTTCTGTGATCCCGTTTTTTTGCCTCTTCAATCATGTTGAGATATTGATTAAGCTGCTTTTTCTCAAAAAAAGCTGTGCCATATATGCGCTGGAGCTGCTGTTTTGACTGATCAGCCCTCCAGTATGCCCCTGAGATTTTCAGAAGTTTGAACCCCTTGATCATTCCTGTGTGGGGAATATGGGGGCCGCGGCAGAGATCAATGAATCTGCCGTTTTTATAGAGGGATATTTCCTGGTCTTCTTCCAGTTCATTGATGATTTCAGTCTTGAAAGGGTTGTCCCTGAATATTTCAAGGGCCTGCTCCCTTGTGACGACACTTCTTTCAAACCTGTTTTTCGCCTTTATGATTTTTTTCATTTCCGCTTCAATGGCTTCAAGGTCATCACTGGAAACAGGGGGCATATCAATGTCATAATAGAATCCGTTTTCAACCACAGGGCCTATGGTAAGCTTTGCATCCCTGTATATGTTGAGAACTGCCTCTGCCATTACATGAGCTGAAGAATGTCTTAATATTTCAAGGCCTTCTTCATCCTTTGCTGTGATGAAACTTATGGAGCAGTCATCTGTAACAGGCAGGTTAAGATCCATAAGTGTGCCGTTGATTCTCATTGCAACACAGTTTCTTGCAAATCCCTGTGAAATGCTTGCGGCAATTTCTTCGCCGGTTGGAGTATTTTCAAACTGTTTTATGGTGTTGTCCGGAAATGTTATGCTGATCATTTTATTTTCCATTGTATTTTGTTGTCTGCCAATATAAAACATGAATTTTAGAAGAACCGGATTAAACAATCAAGGGAAAAAATATTGAAATACAAGTTTATTGACTCGGATGCCCAATTGAAAATAACCTGTGATGAGCTTTCCTGCGAAAGCATAATCGGTGTTGACCTTGAAGCAGATTCCCTGCATTGTTTCAGGGAAAAAATCTGTCTGATCCAGGTGGCAGCGAAAAACCGGGCGTTTCTGGTTGATCCGTTCGGTATCAGCGATATGTCTCCTCTCAGGAGAGTGCTTGAAAATCCTGACATAATCAAGGTTTTTCACGGATCTGATTTTGATGTCAGAAGCCTTGACAGAGATTATGGAGCAAGGGTGGTAAAACTTTTTGATACGGAAATCGCGTGCAGGTTTTTGGGCATAAGGGAACGCGGGCTTGCAGCTCTTTTAAAGCGTAATTTCAATCTTGATGTGGATAAGAAATTTCAGAAAATAAACTGGGCGCAGCGGCCTTTGAAACAGGAGATGATCGAATATTCAGTGGGAGACGTATCCCATCTTGTGCAGCTTTATGACATTATCTGCAAGGCTCTTGCTGAAAAAAACAGGCTTGACTGGGCATGGGAGGAATCAGCAATTCAGGCACAGGTAGAGTATGAGGACAATCATGCCCGGCCTTTGTTTAAAAAAATCAAGGGTGCAGGCAGAATGGATCCCAGAACCCTTGCGGTGCTTGAAAATCTTCTTGAGATGAGGATATGCATTGCCGAAAAAAAGAACAGGCCTCTTTTCAAGATAATATCCAATTCAGCCCTTGTAACACTTGCAAGAAACAAACCTTTGAATCATGAACACCTGGTGAAATCATCAGCTTTGAGCAGAAAACAGGTATCCATGTACGGAAACCTGTGCCTTGATGCAATCGCAAAAGCAATGTCCATTAAAGACGATGATCTGCCTTCCTATCCCAGACGTGGCAGGTACAGACGGAAGGACAGCCTTGTGCTGGAAAGAATAAAGGAACTGAGGCAGATGAGGGAAAAATTGAGCCGGTCAATGGGCATGGAGCCGGGATTTCTTCTTAACAACACGATGATAGACACGCTTGCCTTTAAAAATCCTGCCACAATTGATCAGCTTGGTTCAATCGATAATATCAGGCATTGGCAGGTTGAATCAATGGGGGCCTGTATTCTTGCGACTCTTGGAAGGTGCAGGGCATAAAGGAGAGATCTAAAATGCAATTGAAATTCATGAAAATGCATGGAACAGGAAATGATTTTGTATTTCTGGATGACAGGGACGGAAAAATAAAACAGCATATAAGTTATTCTGAGCTTGCACGCAAATTATGTTCCAGGCATTTCTCCATAGGGGCAGACGGAATCATTCTGATTCTTAATCCTGATGATGCTGATCATGATATGAAGTTCAGAATATATAATTGTGACGGATCCCAGGCCCAGATGTGCGGCAACGGCATGCGCTGTTTTGCAAAAATTTTGTATGAGGAAAATATACTGACACAAAGGAAGATCAGAGTGGATACAAAGGCCGGCACTGTGATACCAGAGGTACTGCCTGATGCGGACGGAAGAGTTGAAAAAATCAGGGTGAATATGGGAGAACCTGATTTTTTATGCTCCAGAATTCCCTTTAACACAGGCAGGAACAAGGCTTTTGACTATCCATTGAGGGCCTGTGGGCTTGAGTTTGCCGTCAATGCAGTGTCAATGGGAAACCCCCATGCTGTTATATTTGTGGATAATGTGAATGAATTTGACCTTGAAAAAATCGGGCCTGCAATTGAAAATCATGAAAAATTTCCTGAAAAGACCAATGTCGAGATCGTTGAGGTCATAAACACATTTGAGCTGCGGATGAGGGTATGGGAAAGGGGTGCAGGCATTACCCTTGCCTGCGGCACAGGAGCCTGTGCCAGCCTTGCCGCTGCCGCAGCCACCGGCAGGGCTGGGCGGCATGCACTCATTCATCTGGATGGCGGTGACCTTGAAATTGCCTGGGATGAAAAGACAAATCATATATTCAAGACCGGCCCTGCTGATTTTGTATTTAAAGGCACAATCACAATATGAAAATGCCTGGTGCAGAAAGCCGGCCCTGTTGTTTGCCTTAATCCTGTTATAATATCAGCGCTTCCGATGCCAGTGATGCCACTGTGTCCACCTTGATGCCAAGCTTGTAATGTTTGGAAAGTTCACCAAGCTGACGGTGGCAGGACAGGCATGCCGTGGCAAGGTTGGGCAGGCCGGCTGCCTTCATCTGTTCTGCCTTGGGCCTGCCTGTGATCATCCTTTTGGCTGTGCTTGTGCTGTCCTGAAGCATTCCGCCTCCGCCGCCGCAGCAGATACCGTCCTCCCTGTTGGGTGTCAGTTCCACAACGCCTTTGCATACCATGGCAAGAACCTGGCGTGGGGCATCATATCCTCCTGATTTTCTGCCTATGTTACATGGATCGTGATATGCGATTTTATAGGGGTGAACATCCGGGTTGAATTTCAGAACCCCTTTTTGGGCATAACGCAGGGTGAATTCAGGTATGCTGATTACTTCAAACCCGGGTTTTCTTCCTATGATGTCTTCAAGGAGATATTTTAGTACATGATAGGCATGGCCGCATTCTGACAATACAAGGGTTTCGATTTCAAGATCTTCAGCCGCCTCCACAACCATCAATGCCATTTTTCTGGAAGCATCATCCTGGCCTGTGAAATAACCCCAGTTGGTAACATCGGTATGCCTTGAAGACATGGTCCAGGGTTCCTTTGCCGCGTAAAAAAGTTTTGCCATGGCCGTAAGATGCATAAGATTCAGGCCAAGCTCCCTTGGGTTGGGAAGATAAAGGAATTTTGCCCCTTTTATGTCATGGGGTATTTCAGCTTTGGGATCATCAACTTCATCGACAAATTCTTCGCTTATCCATTCCACGGTTTCAACAAAATCTTCGGTTGTAAGCCCGTTTACATCGCCTGTTTCAAGGCGGGTTTTGATTCCTTTTTTTATGTCAGGCGGCATTATATCCTCTGAAACGGCAAGGCTTCTTGCTTTTCTTACAACCTTGTCCATGGTGATGCCCATGGGGCATCCCTGGGTACACCTGTTGCACACAAGGCAGTCCCAGAGCATTCCGCTTTTTGCCAGCTGTTCATCAAGGCCCAGGGCTGCCATGCGTATGATCTGGCGCGGCAGGGGCCCGCCTTCTCCCTCAAACCAGGTACATCTTGAGTTGCATGCACCGCAGGTCAGGCATTCTGAAGAATTATACCCGCGCGGAAGCTGCCTGAGCATTTTATACAGATCAGAGTTTTTATTTATTGTTGCATTCTCCATAATGGTTTTCCTTTATTTTCATGCCTTGGCAATAATCTGTTCAATTTTGACGCTTTCATTGGCTGCCACGGGTTCCCACACCACTTTTGAGTTGTCCATTCCAGGGATACTCAATACTTTCTGCACATTTTCGCCGGCAGTTCTGCTGCCTTCAAGCGATCTGCAATTGTCTTCATGGCATCCGCTTATGATCACCTTTGAGGCGCCGTTTAAAAGCAGCCTGAGTATGATATCGCTGCTTATCCTGCATGCGCACGGGATCTTTACAAGTTCGATATGGGCAGGCAGGGAAAGATTTCCTGCTGCAAGGGCTGCAGATCTTTCACAGGCAAGCAGCATCACCCTGCCTTTTTCAGCTCTGTCAGCTATCTGGTCATTGGTCAGTTCCTTGGAATCAATTGCATAGGCAGGGCAGTTTGCAACACAGAGATGGCATGAACAGCAGGCATCAGGAACTATCTGCGGCCTGTTTTTATTGTTCATTACAATGGCATTGTGAGGGCATACCCTGATGCAGGTCAGGCATTGTGCACATTTTTTCTGGTTTATTTCAACTCCTGTATCTGCATTGGGCTGATCAAAACCCCCGGTTGCAAGAGCAGCTGCAATGGCCTGTATTTCCCTGTCAAGATCGTCCATGTCAATGTCGTCATGACCTGAACCGGCAAAAAATATCCCTTTCCGCGGGCTGCCGGTCAGACGGTGGCGGATATTGGCGCCCTGGAGAAAGCCCTCGCAATCAAGGTGCTGATTCAGCCTGTCTGCCATGTGCCTGAAAACAGAACCGGAAATGCGGGTGTCAGGAAATACGATGCACTCACATTCAAGGCTCAGTTCAAGTGAGGGCAGGGTCGCCTCTTTGATTTTTATGGTGACACCTTTTGGGTTTTTTTCAAATTTAAGATCCTCCTGCGTTTTAAATCTCAGGAAAGAAACTCCGGCCTGGCGGGCAGAATCATATATCTGCTGGCCTGATGGCCCGTGAACCAGCATCTTATTTGCAATGATGCTGATGTTTTTGCCTGCCTCTGCGGCCTTTATGGCGGCAGTAAGGGCAAGCCTTGCAGGTTCTTTGAATTCAGGGCCGGAATAGTCCAGCACAATTGCTGTGTCATTGTTGATTTCATCGGGAGACCGGGCTGCCATGCTGCAGAATTCATCAAGGCCCATACATGAATTTTTCAGGCCGGCAGGGCCGGTGGATAATCTGTCAGGTTCAGCAGATGCAATAATTGCAGCACAGGTGAGATATTTTTTTTCGCCTCCTGATTCATAATATATGCTGAAATTGCCGGCAGTCCCCTGCACCGTGATTATTCTTGCATTATCCACCATATTGACACCGGTTATGCTGTCTGAAGCTGCAGCAGGCCCGAACAGATGTACCTGATACCCGTATGAGGCGATTTTTTCAGCAGTGATACCTGCCTGGACTCCGTTTCCAAGCACCGCGACATCAGGTTTCTGGTCTTTTTTTTGTATACCGAGTTCTTCAATTACCTCAAGTGCTGCAATCTTTCCATCCTGGATGGAAGACAGGATATCCTTGGGGCCTTCTGCGCAGCCCGCCACAATCACATCTTTGCCGGGTTCTGCCTTATCAGTATTGAAAAATCCCCATGAATTGGGGTTTGAGCCAAGCATTGTAAGGGTATTTTCAATATCCTGTGGCGGCACCATGCCCACAGACAGGACAATAAGGTCAAACTGCCTTGAAATTCTTGCAACTCCTTTTTCGTCTTCCGTTGTGATGACAAGCCTTTGGGTTTTTTCATCCTTCAGGATTTCACCCGGAACGCCCTGTAAAAGAGTGACATTGTCAGAAAGCCTCTTGAATAATGTCCTTGTTTCCTTGCCTATTATCTGAAGATCCATATAAAACACGGTGATATTGCATTCAGGATAAAGATGAACAAGTTTTTCAGCATGCCGCATGGAGATTTTACAGCATACCTGGGAACAATAATCCCGGCCCTGATCCCTGTTTCTTGATCCCACACACTGGATAAAGGCTATTTCAGGTGCGCTTTTCCCGTTGAGATAATCTTTAAGCCTGTCCTTTCTCAGGACGGAATTCAGATCAGCTGTGGTAATGACATTCTCATATGCATCATAGTGAAGAGACCCGATTCCTGCAGCATCAAACGGAGAAAAACCCGTGGCCAGGATAATTTTCTGCACTGCGAATGTTTTTCCGTTATCCAGCTCAATTCCATACCCGGGTTTGTTTTTTTCAATACTCTTTATGCCGGTATTAAGATGGATAATCACATTTTCCTGGTTCTGAACCTGATCTGCCATTTCAATGCTGAGACATGCGCTGCAGTTCTCACAGGCATCGGTTGCCATGCACGCCCATTGTGCTGCATGCCCTCCAAGATAATTTTCCTTTTCCACCAGATGTACGACAATATCCTGACCGGCAAAGGTTCTGGCCGCAGAAATGCCTGCAACGCCTCCTCCGATAATCAGGACGTCAGGACCTGCTTTTCCCATATTTCCCTCCAATATATCATCAAGACCGGTTATAAAAACAAATGATCTGAACATCAGATGCTTGAAAATTCATACCATATTAACGGGATAAAAAGAAATACATTAAACCCTTGCAGTGAAATTTTCGCATAAAAAATAATTTATGCGCCGTTATTTTCGCATTCAGCCATACCACGGAGCCATGAAAGCGCAGATAGTTGCGGCCAGGCTCATGATAAGGGCTGCTGGTTCCTTATACCGGAATTCAAGTGTTCTGTTTAAAGGGAAAAAAAATATTCCAGAAACGATACCGCAGACAAATCCCAGAATATGTGCCGTTATATCGGTGTTTTCTCCCTGGCTGAGCAATGCCGTCAGCACAGCGCCTGCAAGTATGGGCATGAGTGTATCCCTGTGCAGGGCCCTGGAGGAGCGTATGGCCTGAAATACAGCCAGAAGGCCTGCTGCCGCCATAATGGATGTGGATGCCCCGATTGAAAGTCCTGCCGTGTGAAACAAGGATGCATTGAGCAGATTGCCTGCTGTGCCGGCGAATAATAAAATAAAGGGGCCGGTTCCAAACCCTGAGGCACTTATGACAGGCGCGGCAAAAATAAGAAGCCCTGCAAGGTTGCCTGCAAGATGGCGGGCATCAAGATGTATGAACAATGCGGTGACAGCTCTGTATGTCTGTCCCTGGACAAGGTGAAGCCATGATATCCCGTAGGTTGTGATCATGGCTTCATGGAAATTGAACAGAATGGAAAATATGTGAACAAGGATCATGATGCCCATTATGATGAAACACGGCACAGACCTGAACGATGAAGCAGGCAGGCGAATCATGGTGTCCGCGTTCCTGTGTATCCTGTTCTCCATGAAACAGGTCTCAACACTTGCATGTGAAATTTCAATATCCCTCTGGGCGACAAGTATGTCGAACAGTCCGTTGTTCTTTTGTGCCTGTGCTTTTATATTCTGGGAAGCCAGAATCAGAAGGATCAGATTTGCTTTTTTCAAGGAAAGATCAGTATATAATTTTTCCAAATCAGGTTCCCGGGAAAATTCAAGGGGGTTGATATTTTCAGCTGATGATTTTAATTATCATTGATAATGATATACAATAATGCAAAGGAAAAATAAATATGCAGATATTAAGATTTAAGAGCAGTGACAATCTGGTCTATACCGGGTTTGATTATCATGACGGCAGTGCGCGTATTATTGAGGGAGATATTTTTTCTGACTTTTCATGCACGGAACACAGAAAAACAGTGAAGGAATTTTTAACTCCATTTGATCCTGCAGCCGTTATATGTATAGGGCTTAACTATAAGATGCATGCTGAGGAAACAGGACTTGAACTGCCAAAATACCCGGTTGTCTTCATGAAAAATCCCGGAGCAGCTGCTCCTCACATGGGTAACATAATAATACCTGAGTGCTGTTCTGAAAAACCTGAGGTTGACTATGAGGCAGAACTTGCTGTGGTGATCGGGAAAAGGGCAAAGAATGTTTCTCCTGAAAAAGCGCTGGAATATGTTTTCGGGTATTGCTGCGCCAATGATATTTCTGCAAGGAGGTGGCAGATGCATGCAGGGGCAGGCCAGTGGATAAAGGGTAAAAGTTTTGATACATTCTGCCCCTTTGGCCCGGCTGTTGTGACAGAAGACGAGGTCAAGAACCCTGACAGCCTTGGAATTGAGTGTGTTTTAAATGGCAGGGTAATGCAGAAAGGCAATACAGATGATATGATTTTTTCCGTGGGTTCAATTATTTCATATCTGTCGGAATCAGCCACTCTTCTGCCCGGCACACTTATACTGACAGGAACACCGTCTGGGGTCGGGTTCACACGCAGGCCTCCTGTATATTTAAAATCCGGTGATATACTTGAAACAAGAATAGATAAAATAGGTGTGCTGAAAAATACGGTTGTGAATGAGAAAAAATAAAGGAACTGCCCGGAATCGTGTGCAAGGTGTTTTTCCGGGCAGTTTTGTCATGCGGCTGGCGCAAACCTGTAAATAATGGCTAATCTGTATAACGGCACCCGCCGCGGCGTCCGTAAAAACCGTTCATCATGCCGGTTCCTCCCATGCCTGCATGCCTTCTTATGCCTCGTCCATATCCCATTCCCGGCCCCATGGTAAATTCAGGCGCAATCTTTTTTGCAGCCAGGATAAACTCAATGCGCTTGTCCATGATCTGCTTCTGCAGGTCATTTATTTCAGAGGACAATTTGCCCAGCCTGGTCTTATCGGGGCTTGATGTCTGCATGAGCATTCTGATCTCCTGCTGTCTGGCAAAGCGTGCACTCCTCAGCTCATATGTATCATCAATGAATTTTTGCCGCAGGGCCTGAAGCTGGTTCCTCTGGTCCCTTGAAAGGTCATTGAATGCTGCCTGTCTTCCATATCCCGGGCAATTCCAATCTGAACCGTATCCTGCTGCTGATCTTCCTGCGCCCGGGCCCCAGGCAAAGCCGGTTCCTGCTGCAAGTGCAATTGCTGCCAGTGAAGTGATTATAATAAATGTCTTTTTCATGATTTCCTCCTGTTAAATGTTTGTTGTTTAATGCGTGTCAGCATTTGAAAATTATTAAAAGCAAAGGGTGTGCCATAAAAGAATTGAGTTTATAATATCTTGAAATTATTGAATATATAAACTATAATAATTATTATGCGTATTATGCTGCTGATATAGGTGTATATTTTTTATCCGGTTCAGGGTATCCATATGGGTAAAAAGTATACAGTACAGGGACAGGTAAAGGAGTGTCAGTGCCGGAATATCAGTTTTTATGGGACGGTATTATTTTTGCACTATACTATTATTATGATGAAAACAAAGACCGATAATGGGTTTCCTGGAATATTGCCCGTGCTGGTGGCAGGAATTTTAATAATTCTGGTTCCGGTTTTTACAGCCATGACATGGGGCAGGCTGCAGAGGCAGAAACAGTTTTTTACCCAGAGGCTTCTTGAAAAGGGTATTTTCCTGATAAGAACTTTTGAAGCCGGAGCCAGAACCGGCATGATGTCCATGCACTGGGGAGCCGGAAGGATTCAGGATATGCTTCATGAAACAGCTTTGCAGCCCGAAGTGCGTTATATGATGATTACCGGGCAAAACGGTCTGATCCTTGCCCATTCAGATGCTTCCATGGTGGGAAAGTTTTTCAGACCCATGCCGCAGGCCGGTGATTTCAGTGCGGACACAGGGGATGTTCATCACAGGATAAGGCTTGTGAACGGCAAAGTCAGGATTTTTGAGGTGTATAAACGTTTCACTCCAATGCGTCCGGGGTTCAGGAGGCGCAGGCTGTCAGGCAGGGCAGGACGCGGCAGGCATTGTATGGAAAACATGTCTGCAACCCCTGGGACAGCAGACTGGTGTGCTGCTTATATGCAGGATATGGGCAAACATACATCTTCTGTACACTATATTTTTGCCGGGCTTTCCATGAAACAGCAGTCCCTTGCAGAAAAAAGGATTGTTCATTCCATTGTATGGCGCAGTGCTTTGTTTTTTATGGCTGTATGTATCGGTATGGTTGCATTGTTTGTATTTCAGGCCTACAGATATACAAAGGTATCTTTGAAAAACATAAGGGCATTTTCCGATAATGTTGTGCAGAACATGCCGGCAGGGCTTGTAATTCTGAATACAGCCCATGAGATGACATCTGTGAACAGGGCTGCAGAGAAAATTCTTGCAGGAAAAATTGACAGGGCTTTGCCGGAAATGATTGATATTGTGCGTGAAATGCACAAGCCCGGTCAAACACTTCATCGTGAACTCAGCCTTGATATCGGGGAAAATAAAAAAATAAACCTTGATATCACAGCCTCTCCACTTCTGGATGCCCAAAATGAGATTACAGGTTTTTTGTTTCTTTTCAGGGATCTGACCCAGATTATGAAATTGAAAACCCAGGTGGAAACAAACAGGCGGCTTGCGGCCATTGGTAAACTTGCAGCAGGAGTGGCTCATGAAATCAGAAACCCCTTAAGCTCAATCAAGGGTTTTGCAACCTACCTTGGAAAAAGGTGTGCGCACAGCAGCGCAGACAGGCAGGCAGCTCAGATCATGGTAAAGGAAGTTGAACGTATCAACAGGTCTGTCACCCAGCTTCTTGAATTTGCAAAGCCCATGGATATTGAAAAAGCAAGGATTGACCTGGGTGAAATCATCTCCCATTCACTCAGGCTTGTGCACCATGATCTGGAATCAAAGTCCATTGAAACAAGAGTTGATATAAAAAAACAGATAATTTTTTATTCCGACGGGGACAGGCTCAACCAGGTCCTTTTAAACCTTTATATCAATGCGGCTGCAGCCATGGACAGGGGAGGAATTCTGGAAATTACAGCCCGTGAGAAAATGGCAAAAAATATGGTTGAAATCAGGGTAAAGGATAATGGCTGCGGCATGGATAATGATGAGCTTGAACTGATTTTTGACCCTTATTTTACAACAAGGCCTGACGGGACAGGGCTTGGCCTCGCAATTGTCCACAGAATTATTCAAAGCCTTGGGGGCACAATAAGTGTGAAAAGTGCAAAAGGCCAGGGTAGTTGTTTCTTCATTCATCTGCCCCTTGGGAAAAAGGATGGGATATGAAATGAAAAAAATACTTGTAGTAGATGATGACGCCTCTCATGCTCTGATGCTCAGAACTCTTTTGAAAGACTGGGGATATGATGTCCATACTGCTGATGACGGCATTACCGGAGTTGAAAAGGTAAAATCAACGGGCTTTGATATTGTGCTTATGGACATGAAAATGGTGAAGATGTCCGGCATGGAGGCTCTTGGCCATATTCGGGAGTTTAACCCTTCTTTGCCTGTTATAATCATGACAGCATATTCATCTGTTCCAACGGCTGTGAAAGCTCTGAAGATCGGAGCCTATGACTATCTCACCAAACCCCTTGATTTTGATAAACTCAGGCTGACCATTGAGCGCATATTTGAAAGGATACATCTTAAAACTGAAAACCAGGATTTGAAAATACAATTAAAAGCGCAGTCATTCACCCATGATATTATTGGAAAAAGCCCTGCTGTCAAGGCGCTTTTGGATACCATACACATGGTTGCCCCCACTGATGCAAATGTGCTTGTAACAGGAGAATCCGGTACAGGCAAAGAACTTGTGGCATCTGCCATTCATATGAATTCCCTGAGAAAGGACAGGGCATTTGTAAGGATAAACTGCGCTGCCATTACTCCGTCTCTGCTTGAATCAGAACTTTTCGGCCATGAAAAGGGTTCTTTTACAGGAGCGGACAGAAAAAGAAAGGGAAGATTTCTTCAGGCTGATAAAGGCAGCATCCTGCTTGATGAAATAGGTGAAATGAGCTATGCAATGCAGGCAAGGCTGCTCAGGGTTATTCAGAACAGGGAACTTACCCCTGTGGGCAGTGACAGGACAATAAAGGTTGATGTCAGGATAATCGCATCAACAAACCGGGATCTGAAGAAAATGGCAGACCAGGGCAAATTCCGTCAGGATCTTTATTACAGGCTCAATGTTGTGAGCATTAATATTCCGGCTTTAAGACACAGAAAAGAGGATATACCGGAACTTGCCGTTTATTTTCTTAACATGTTTGCAAAGAAGAACAAACGCGAGATCAAGGGTTTTGCCCCCGATGCAATGGACGCAATGATCCGGTATGAATGGCCCGGTAACGTAAGGGAGCTGATGAATAGTGTGGAAAGGGGGGTTGTTCTTGCAAGATCAGATTATATCTGTATTGAAGATTTGCCTTTTGCCGATGTGGATGCCGGCGGTCAAAAATCTGGTTTTGAAAAGGCAGATGACATGGGTAACATACGCCTTGACCAGGTTGAGAAAAAAGCAATTCTTGCAACCCTTGAATCTGCCGGAGGAAACAGAAGTGAAGCTGCCAGGCGTCTGGGCATCACAAGAAAAACCCTTTTAAAAAAACTCAGGCAATATGGCCGGGCCTGAAGAGGAGATGAGCCTAAAACTAAAACCTTTCTGTCAGCTTGTTAATCAGAAAGCTGCTTTCCCTCATGGCCTGTCCGCTGAAAGGCCCGAACCATTGCGCAATATCATTGAATTTTTCAATGAATTCTTTTTTATTGTTATTATCCAGCATTTCAAGGTGTTTTTCAACAGATGCAATATAGTCCTTTAAAAGCTGCCTGCGTTTTCTGCCTGCAAAAATGATTTCAGAATAAAGGCTGCTGTCCTGGGCAAACAGCCTTCCCACCATTCCAAGTTCCAGCCTGTAAATGGGGCTTGAAAATTCAAGGGTTTTTTCAAGGGGCATCTTTTTTTCATACAGAAACCTGCCAAATGTGAAAGTGGCAAAATGGCGCAGTGCTTGGACAATTCCCATTATTTCATCATGCTCTTCAGCGCTTGATCTGACGATAACGGCTCCCCACAGGGCAAGCTGATCCATCAGCCACTGGTATTGTTCTTCCATCCGTCCTTTTGTTACGACAATTATCTGTTTGTCCAGATTGTCCGTGGATGGGCCGAAAAGAGGATGAAGCCCTGCAACAGGGCCGGAATGTGCACGCAGCATTTTTTCAACAGGTTTTTTTTTGATGCTTGTAAGGTCGGCAAGAACAGTGCTGGGATCAAGAAAAGGAGCGATTCTGTCAATTATTTCACCGGTTATTCCGATGGGAACAGATACAAGGCAGAGGTCAATGCCACGGCACAGTTCCTGTGCGCGGTTCCAGTCATTTTGTTCAAGAATGCGAACCTCATATCCTGACCTGACAAAAAGACCGGAAAAAAAATTACCCATCTGGCCTGCTCCTCCGATGATCAGTATACGTGCCCCTGGCCTGATGCCCTGGTGCACCATATGTCCTGTCTGCCTGACTCTGGACTGCCTTAATATTATTCTGTACAATTCCTCCATGTAATCAGGATCAAGCCCTGCTTTTTCTGCCTGTATCCTCAGCATGGAAATGAGGTCTTCTTCCCTTGCAGGGTGATAGACAGGGACTCCATGTTTTTTTTTCAGTTCAACAACTTTTTTTACCTGGGCCTGGCGTTTGGCAAGAAGACAAAGAATTTTTGCATCAATATCATCTATTTTTTGTCTGAGTTGTGTAATTTCTTTGGTAAAGGTTTTAAGATCCCTGTTCATTATGGTTTTATCTCCTGAGTTTTTGAAAAGGAAGGCATAGAAAATATCATTTAAAGATCATGATTTCAATTAAAATCATCTGGTATTTCCGGTACAGCTTGTTAAAGCCGGATAAATGAGTTATAGAAAAATATTGTCTGGCGGTAAACTGGATTGATAACAAAAAAGATGGTGTAAAAAATGCTGGATGAAATTATTCAGAGAGTTCGCAGCCTTACCAAGGCTCAGCAAAAGGAAATTCTGCAGCTTTTAAGAACCTGGCAGACCGGCAGGCAAAGAGATTATCAGCGCCTGAAAATCGCAGCGGATATTGATGTGGTTACCAAAACCAGGGTAATTCAGTCAGATACGCGTGACATAAGTGCAAGCGGAATTTTTGTACGGGTGAAAGGTAAATTTGATCCCGGTGAAAGTGTCAGGCTTGTTTTTTCCATTCCAGGATATGATAAGCCTTTCAAGCTTGAAGGCAAAATTGTCAGAGTGGAAAAGGAAGGGGTTGCCATACGTTTTGAAAAGGTTTCTCCCTATTTTAAAAAAATGCTTGATGACATGATATGGAACAATAAGGAAGCCAGCCTTGCCGAAGAAATTTAGGGCTGACCTGAAAACAATGCTGGGCTGTTTTTGTATCTTTTTGTCAGCCTTTGCATTTTACCTTGCAACAGTAGCTGTTAAGCGCGCCCAGATAAATGGCCTTAAAGCTGATCCTGCATTTTTCGCCTTTGCACGGTTTTTGTTCGGCTTTGTTGTGGTTACGGTTCTGATGAAACTTGAGCGCAGAAAAATCAGGGTTGTGAATCTTCATTATCTTATCGGCAGAACCCTTGCAAACTGTGTTGCTGTATATTGTTTTTTCAGGGCAGTTGACCTTACTTCAGTTGCCCAGGGCAATATTCTCAATATGACATATCCTTTGTTTATCGCTGTGTTTTCATGGATATTTCTGAAAGGGCAAAGAGATATTATTGCAGTAATTATTGTGAGCTTTGCATTTGCAGGGGTCTGGCTTATACTTGCTCCGGGAGGCATGCACTTCCATTGGGATTCATTGTGGGGGCTTGCTTCAGGCATCAGTGCTGCAATTGCCATTATTTACCTGAATCTTTCACGTCAGGTGCATGATACTGAAACAACTTTGTTCTTTCTTTTCGGACTTGGATCCATTGTGATTTATGCAGTGTTTTTTGACAAGATCCATATACCTGACAGGAATGAGCTTGAATATCTTTTTTATTGTTCCTTTGCATCCATTGCAGGCCAGTATCTTATCACTCTTGGATTCAAATATGTAACTGCAATTGAGGGAAGCATTATTTCATCAACAAGGATATTGTTTGCTGCATTGCTCGGCCCTGTCATTGCCATGGAACCTGCCCTTACATTTTCAGGGTGGACAGGAGCATTTCTCATATTCAGTGCAAATGTATACCTTGCCCTCAGAAAGGCTAAGGCGCGTCCCCATGTCAGTGTTAATCCTCTTTAGCCCTTTTTACAAGCAGAGATGCGCATCTGCTGATGTTCTGCTCCGTGTAGAGGGTAAATTCATCTTTATAATTGTGTTGAAAAATTTTTTTGGCAAGTTCTGAATCCGGAAGGCGTGAATGCCTGATTTCATTGATCAGGTTTATGGTTGTTGTAAGTGATGTTTTGATTCCTGATACAGCGCTTTTTCCTGACAAAGGCCCCTGGTGCGCCGGGCAGATGACTGAGGGATTGAAATCCCGGATAAAATAAAGGGTGTCAAGATATGCATCTTTGCCGGTGAAGAACAGGGGCAAAAATCCCCTGCCCGGGAAATGAAAGCCTATGCTGTCAGAACACAATAATATTTTATGCTCAGGCAGAAGTGCAATGAGGTTTCCGGGGGAGTGCCCCAGCGCGGTAATAAGCTTAAGGTTTACTCCTCCCAGGTCAAGCATGGTTTCTTGAGCCAGGACGGTTGCATTGTTAAGGTCCGGAATGGTTTCAAGCGGCGGCCTTCCCGGCCTGATTCCGAATTTTTCAAGGCTGTCTGACATGAAACGGTCTTCCTTTATCATCAAAGGGCCGGCCTTTGGATGGTTTATGAACTCTTTTGCACCTTTTGCAGCCATGATTTCTGCTCCGGGGTATTTTTTCATCAGTGCAGGCAGTCCTGTGATGTGATCTGAATGAGGATGGGATACAATTATATAATCAGGGCTGATATCAAGACTTTCAAGCTGGGCAATCACTGAGTCTGCAACCCCTGAAATGCCTGTTTCAAACAATGCGGATTTTTTCCTGCCGATGATGATGAACAGATTGAAAAAATAATTGCCCAGCATGAATATATTGGAGGCAATTTTCAATGGAAATGAAGATTCTGGAATATAATGGGCCTGCATTGATTTTCCTTTCAAATATTGTCCAGGGTATATTTTCTATCACATTAACTTAGGGCATTAAAGAAAAATATGAAAATGCATTGTTTAAACCTTGTTTGTTTTTTTAAGGTATCTTCGTGCTTGAAAACATATTGTTTAATGATTAAAGTTAATAAGAGATCAGATGTTGTAAGGAGTTTTTGTGGTATATAAAATTTTTGTAGCCTCAAGCGGCAAGGCCAGTTTCAAATGCCCTGAATGTGGAAAAACAAGGCTGTTGGATGTATCGAAATTTTGCAGCCTTAATAAAAAAATCAGGCTGAAATACAAGTGCAAATGCGGATGTTCCTCTTCTCTGGAGCTTGAAAGGCGCAAACACATAAGAAAAAAAGTGAACCTGAAAGCGGAACTTGTTTTCAAAAATAAGACCTGCAGGGCCACTGTAATTGATATTTCAAGGCTTGGCCTTAAAATAAGGGCAGAAAAGGAGCTTGACCTGGAGATCGGCACAAGGCTTGTAGTAAATTTTGTGCTTGATGATGCAACTTCATCAAGGGTGTCAAAGGAAGTTGTGGTAAGAACTGTCAAAGGAAATGATGTAGGCGCTGAATTTTTGTCCCGGGACCATTATGACAAACTTGGGCCGTATCTTTTATTCCATTTTTCCTGACTTATTATATTTAAGCTTTTATATTGTAATGGGAACTTACCCTTTTTAATGAATCTTCAATCTGCAGTTCAAGCTCTGCAAGCCTGATTTCCGAAAAACCGAAAAAATTGGCTTCCGCAGATACTGAATTGGCCGGGTCTTCCTCTTTTTTGCCTGTAATTCCTATTTTACTGCATGTTTTATTGACAAGCCTTAAAACCACCAGGGGTACATTTGAGGCATCAAATTTTTTTTCATGGTGTTCCTTTGCCACCTGGCAGTATATATCAGGAAGATTCCATTGTTTGAGCAGGTTATATCCCTGCTGTGCGTGCAATGTAGTTATGATTTTATTTATAACTGCCTTTGAGGGGATAAATGAAGCAGTTTTTGCCAGTTTTATCTTTTCAATTACAGTGATTAAAAATAGTTTGCCTATGTCATGGAGAAGAGAGGCAAAAAAAACTTCCTGGGTCAGCTCTTCAAATCCTGCCTGTCTTGCGACCCATTGACTGACCAGGGCGCAGACAAGGGCGTGCTGCCACAGAATATTGCGGTAGCCTCTTATGAATCTGTCCTTTGTGTCATATAATTTTTTCTGGCTTAAGACCATGACCATTCTTGTGATTTCATCAAGGCCCAGGCGAATTATGGCATCCCTTATTGTCATCACTTTTGAAAGCCCTCTGAAAAATGCTGAATTGGCAAGTTTCAGTATCTGGCTCGACATGGCAGGGTCTGCAATGATCAGTTTTTCGATTTTTGATATTTTCACATCTTTTTTTCTGATTTCCTGCTGAATCCTGATGGCGGTTTTGTCAAAGGGAGGCAGCACCACCTTGCCCGATGCAATATAATCCTCAATAATTTCCAGAAAAGACTGGTCCTGTTGCAATATTATCCTCCAAGCAGCCGTTTGATTTCAGAAAGGGGTCTGGGTGCGGTCAGTTTTGGCAGGCACCTCAGTACTTCATCAATAGTTGTGATTCCTTTGGCAGCCTTGTATATGCCGTTTTCAAACAGGGTGACAAGGCCTGCGCTTGTGATGCTGATGGTTCTGAGCTCATGGCTTGTGGCATTTTTCAGAACCGCATCCCTGACATGCTCATCAGGCAGCAGCATTTCATGCACTGCAATCCTGCCCTGATATCCTGAATGTCTGCAATGACCGCAGCCTTCACCCCTGTAAAAGGTGCCGCCTGCAAGCTCACCTCCGGTATACCCGAGTAATTTCATTTCTTTGGGGCCAAGAGTGTGTTTTGTCTTGCAATGGGGGCATATTTTTCTTAAAAGCCTTTGTGCCAGCACACAATTGATGGTGGAAGCAATAAGGAAAGGTTCGATTTTCATATTTATGAGGCGCACCAGTGCTCCTATGCTGTCTTCTGTATGAAATGTGGTTAGAACCTGATGGCCTGTAAGAGCTGCCTGGACAGCCACATCAGCTGAAAAGAAATCCCTTACTTCTCCAATCACTATTATGTCGGGGTCCTGGCGCACAATATGGCGCAGGGTTTCTTCAAAGGTAAGGTTGAGCTTTTCGTTTATGGAACATTGGGCAATTCCGTCAATGACATATTCCACTGGATCTTCCGCCGTGATTATGCTGTGCTCAGGTGTATTGTGATGGTCAATACAGCTGTAAACAATTGATGTCTTGCCCGATCCTGTGGGCCCTGTAACTATGGTGACCCCGCTGGGAGCATTGAGTGAGCGCACAATAAAATTTTCAAGCATTCTCGGAGGCATGCCAAGTTCTTCAACGGTCAGCAGTTTGTCCATCTTGTTAATCAGCCTGAAAACAATTTTTTCCCCGTGAACCGTGACATAGGTGGATACCCTCAAGTCAACCTTGTATTCTCCGAATTGGAAATCAATGCGCCCTCCCTGGTGTCTTCTTTTTTCCGCGATGTCAAGTTCAGTTAAAATTTTTATTCTGCTTGCAATGAGCGGCATCATATCCTTGGAATAATCCTTGATATGGTGCATGATCCCGTCTATTCTGAACCTTACCCTGAAACGGTCATGCATGGGCTCTATGTGAATATCACTTGCCTTTGCCCTGATTCCGTTGATGATAATGGTGTTGACAATGCCCACAATGGATTCATCATCAATGGTCAGGGGTTTTTTATCCTTGTTCTGTTCCCTGATCATTTTCTGGATGGCAAAATCAATGGAATCACGTTTGGCAATGGCGATTTCTATTTCTTTTTTAAAAATTGACCTTGCTGAATCAATGGTTGGTTTGTGAAGAGGATCGCAAAACGCGACAAGAACTTTTTCTCCCTGTTTTTTATGGGGATGAATTTGTTCTGCATGAAAAGCTTGTACGGAACCTGGTTGAAAAGATCGTGGTCAAGTTCCATGAATTCAGGCTCAAGAAATGGGAACCCCATCTGAAGCGACAGAATTTCAACCAGAGTTTTTTCATCAATGGATCTGTTGTCGATGAGAATATCGCCTATCTTGCGTTTGTTTTTTCCCTCATATTGGATTCTTAAGGCTTCTTCCAGGTCTTTTCTTGCGATGATGCCAAGTTCCACAAGAAGGGTTCCAAGTTTAAGATTATCCTTGTTTGCCCTGATTGCCATGGTGATTTTGTCATCATCAACATATTCCAGCTCTTTTAATACTTCAAGAAGTGGTTTGGGCGGTTGAAGCTTGTTTTGATTACGCCGGGCATAATTGATATTTTCCCTGGTAATATAATTGCCCTTTAAAAGATAAAAAATTATTTTGCCAAGTTTTTCTTCCGGCAGATTTTTTTCCTGTCTGATATCAGCATTCATTGGTTTTCCCGATTATTCTGCTGCATTAAAATATAAAGATCAGCAACCGGTTTTTTATATACTTTGCATTTTACTGCAGTGTCAAGGAAAAGCCTTGGGAGAACCTGGTGTTTTCCCGGACATTTGTTTATTTTGCATTGTGGTGCATGGCTATTTCATGCTCAAGATGTTTGTCCATGTAGTAGAGAATGGGGACAGCCATTCTTGAAAACAGCAGGGAGGCGACTTCGCCTGCCATGAGGGATATGGCAAGACCCTGGAATATGGGGTCAAACAGGATCACTGAAGCACCCACGACAACAGCGGCTGCAGTCAGCAGCATGGGTCTGAACCGCACAGCTCCTGCATCTATTACTGCAAGGTCAAGGGGCATGCCCTGGCTCAGGCGCAATTCTATGAAATCAACAAGAATAATGGAATTTCTTACCACAATACCTGCACCTGCAATGAAGCCTATCATTGATGTGGCAGTGAAAAATGCATTTGCCGCATAATGGGCAGGCAGGATTCCTATGAGTGAAAAAGGAATGGCCGCCATTATGACAAGGGGTGTTGTAAACGATTTGAACCAGCCCACAACCAGGATAAATATCAATACCAGCACCACGGCAAAGGCAATGCCCATATCCCTGAACACCTCATAGGTAATCTGCCATTCCCCGTCCCATTTCATGGAAAATTTTCTGTTGTCAGGCGGCATGCCTGTCATGTGCTGGGCAAGGGTATATCCTTTGCCGGGTTTTATCCTGCTGATTTTGTCCTTCATTTCAAAAATGGCATATACTGGGCTTTCTTTGCTGCCTGCAACATCTCCTGTTACATAGACAACCGGCATAAGATTTTTGTGAAATATGCTTCTTTGCCTTTTTGTTCTCACAGGAACAACAAGGGTGGAAAGAGGTATCAGTTCGCCTGCAGGTCCTGGTATTCTGATATTTTCAAGTCTTTTTATTCCGGCCCTTGCATCCATGGGAACACGGACGATAATGGGCACATCTTCTTTTTCAATATTTTTGTGGACAAGACCTGCCTGCTCTCCTGAAAGGGCGATCCTCAAATTTTCCACCACCTGTGCTGTGGTAATCCCGTGCAGTGCTGCTCTTTCCCTGTCTATTCTGAAATTGTATCTTGCATTCTGAAATTCCGCATACCAGTCAACATCAACGACTCCGGGAATTGTGCTGAAAATTTTTTTAATTTTTTCCGCTATTTTGATCTGTCCTTTGTAGTCAGGTCCGTAAATTTCCGCAACCAGGGTTGATACAACAGGCGGCCCGGGCGGAACCTCTGCTATCTTGATGCTTGCATTGAATTTTCTGCCAATGGCGGTAAGGGCAGGTCTCACCCTTTTGGCAATGGAATGGCTTTGCTCCTGCCGTTCTTCCTTGTCAGCAAGGTTCACCTGGATATCAGCTACATTGGATCCTTTTCTGAGGTAGTAATGCCGGATTAAGCCATTGAAATTAAAAGGCCCTGCAGTTCCGGAATAAATTTCATAGTCCTTTACCTCATTGACAGTCCTGAGATATTCTCCCATCTGCATTGCAGCTTTTGTGGTATCTTCAAGGGTTGCATCCTCAGGCATGTCTATGATGACCTGAAATTCACTTTTGTTGTCAAAGGGCAGCATTTTTACCCTGACCAGTTTAAACCAGACCATGGAACAGGCAAGCACAAGCATACCCACAATGGAGATGAGAAAAAGCCATTGCCACCCTTTGTGATGAATAAGCGGCCCCATGATCTTCCTGTAAAGGCGGGTCAGAAAATCTTCTTTTTCTCCTTTATCACCGCTGTTGCGGGCATCTCCCCTTTTGAGCAGACGTACTGAAGCCCACGGGGTAACAGTGAATGCGATGATAAGGGAAAAAAACATTGCAGCGGATGCGCCAACCGGCATGGGGCGCATATACGGGCCCATGAGCCCTCCGACAAATGCCATGGGAAGAATGGCGCATATAACGGTTAATGTGGCAAGAATAGTCGGATTGCCCACTTCATTCACCGCTTCAACAGCAATTTTTGACAATGGTCTTGTCCTGTTTTCAGGAAGCCTGAAGTGCCTTACAATATTTTCAACCACAACAATTGCATCATCAACAAGAATACCAATGGAAAAAATCAGGGCAAAAAGAGTAATCCTGTTAAGGGTATAGCCGTCAAGGTAGAACACGGTAAGGGCAAGTGCAAGGGTGACAGGTATGGCAAGGGCAACTATCCCTGATTCCCTGTGGCCAAGCACAAACCATATGAGTATGGTGACAGATATTATGGCAAGCACCATATGGAATAAAAGTTCATTTGATTTGTCATTGGCGGTTTTCCCATAATTTCTTGTTACAGCCACCTGTATATTGTCCGGGATAATGGAACCTTTTGCATGTTTTATGATTTTCAGAACTTTTTTTGTGATGGCTACAGCATTGCTCCCTTTTCTTTTTGCAATCGTAAGGGTAACTCCGGGATATATCCCGGTGCCGGTATTTTTCAGTTCATGGTTTTTTTCCTGAAAACCAGCAGGGCCTGAGCCGAAAAAAACATAATCTGAAGGCTCTCCAGGGCCGTCGCTGATATTTGCGACATCCCTTAAATAAACGGGTCTGCCCCTGAATACACCTACCACAAGGTTCTGCACATCCTGTTTGTTTTTTAAAAAACCGCCTGTGTGTACAATGACCTGGCCGCTGATTGAAGGGAAATCTCCTGAATGGCTTGCAACATCAGCAGCTTTGATCATGCGGACAATGCCTGCAAGATCAAGATGAAATCCGGCAAGGCGGACAGGGTCTATAAAAACATTGATCTTGCGTTTTTCTCCGCCTATTATTCTGGTCTGGGAAACGTTTTTTTCCCTTTTGACCATGTTTTCGATTTCAGCAGCCACCCTGCGCAGAGTATAGTGGTCAAGCTCCTTTGACCAGAAAGTCAGGGCCATTACAGGGACATCGTCAATATAACGTGGCTTGATCAAAGGCCTGGTTGCACCCATTGGGATTTTGTCAAAATTGGCAAGAAGCTTGGATTGCAGCCTTATTATGGCTTTCTCCTCGTTTTCACCGACCTTGAAGCGTACAATAACCATGGACATACCGGGTTTTGAGGTGGAATACACATATTCAACTCCAGGGATTTCCCAGAGCAGTTTTTCCATGGGATATGTTACTCTTTGTTCCACTTCCTTTGAATCAGCCCCCGGCATTCTTACAAACACATCCACCATGGGAACTATTATCTGAGGTTCTTCCTCCCTTGGCAGGGCAATGGTGGAAGCAATGCCCAGGAGTATGGAAGTTATGATGATAAGGGGAGTCAGTTTGGAATCAGTGAAAAATTCTGCAATTTTTCCTGCAGGCCCCAGCCCTTTTTTTTTTGAGTTCATGATTCTGCCTCCACAAGAACATTATCCTGAACACCCGGGCCGGGGTTAACTATATAACGGTCTCCTGGATGAATACCAGAAATTATTTCAACAAGGCCCTTGATTTTTCTGCCGGTTCTGACCAGCCTGAAGTGAGCTGTATTTTTATCATCCACAAGGAAGAAGCCTGTAAGCTGGCCGTGATGAATTAAAGCGGTTTCAGGAACAAGTATCATCTTAAATATGCCTGCCGGAATCATTATCCTTGCAAACACACCCGACCTGAACTGCATTGCATCCGGAAGGGTTACCCTGATGTTGAAACTTCTGGTTGCAGGGTCTGCTGCAGGGTCAATTCTGTCCACAATACCGCGAACAGATAAATTCTGCATGGACGGTATTTTCACCGTGAGGCTCTGGTTTAAATATATCCTGTCAACATGGCCTTCGGGGATTGAGAATTCAACCTTGAATTTTCTGCTGGTTTCCATGGAAAACAGGGGTACACCAGGAGAGGCAAGGTTTCCCTGATCCATGAATTTTTCTTTGATCCGCCCTGAATAAGGAGCTTTGACAAGGGTGTCTTTTCTATATATTTCTGCGGCTGTGACATCGGCTTTTGCCTGGTTTATTCTGGAAAGGGCTGCTTCAATCATTGCCTGTGCCCCTGACAGGGCAGCTTTTGCACGGTGGTATTTTGATTTTATATTGTCAAATTCCTGGGGACTGACTGAATTTTCCTTTAACAGTTTCTGATAACGTTTAAAGGTTGTGAAAGCAAAATCACTCATGGTTTTTGCCGCATCTTTTGAAGATTTGGCAGCGGCAAGCGCTTTTTTTGCTTCTGAAAGTCCTGCCATTGCCTTTTTAAGCCTGGCAGCAGCCTGGCTGTCGTCAATTTCAGCCAGCAGATCCCCTTTTTTCACCGCACTGCCTTCATGAACATGAATTTTTTTTATATTGCCGAAAACTTTGCAGGATATAATGGTTGAAGTACCGGCCGTTATCGTCCCCACTGCCTCATAAATGAAAGGATGGCTGGTTTCCCGGGCAGTTTCAAGCTCTGCCGTGATTTTTCCTGTGGTTTCCTGTTTTGTATTCCCGGGTTTTATTTTTTCTTTGCACCCGGAAACAACCATAATCATTAACATGGATAAACAGAAAATAAATGTTTTTTTCAGCATTGTTCCTCCGGATTTTTATTTGAAGTCAGAGTTTATCTCACCTGAAACCAGAGCAAGCTTTATTCTTGCTGATTCATAGTCATAGACAGCCCTGAAATGGTCTGCCCTTGCTTTCTGGTCGGAAAGTTCGGCATCCAGCAGGCTTACAATTGTGAGAAGCCCGTTTTTATATCTGTTTTTTACAATGCGCAGGTTTTCTTGTGCCTGATGCAGGGCAGATTCTGCAACCTGTATGCGTTTCCATGAGCTTGTCAGATTCAGCCATGTTGCGCGCACCTGTGCCTTTACAGCAAGCTTCATGTTTTTTTCAAGCTGTCTTATTCTGTCCAGGCTGTACCTTGCGGACTGAATTCTGTGCTTTGAGGCAAATCCGCTGAACAGGTTGATCTGCATGGCAGCTCCTATTGAATAATTATTGTGAGTGTCTCCAAAATCTTCAGTATTGTTTTCATAGGTGCCAAACAGATTGATATTCGGAAGGTTGGCAGACCCTGCAATTTTTATTTCCTCTTCTGCGATCTGTTTTTGCAATGCCAGTATCTGAAGTTCAGGCCTTTTTTTTATTGCCCTTGAAATCAAATTATTCTCCGTTCTTTTAATCTGCCGTGAATTTTTGTCAAAATATTCAATTACATGCACATTGGTCTCAGGCTGGATACCCATGGCTGTATTCAGATATCCTTTTGCAATCTGGATTTTGTTTTCAGCATCAAGCCTTTGCTGTTCAAGGGATGCGATTCTGACTTTGGCCCTCAGAAGATCGCTTTTTACAGAAAAACCGTTGTTATAGCCTGCTTTGACCATTTTAAGATTTGCCATGGCAGAGTCAAGGGCATGCAGAATAACCTGCATATTTTTCTTTGCAAGCAAAAGCCCTGTATAGGCAAGGGCAGTTCTTGCAATCACTGCCTGCCGGGTTCTTTCGCGGGCAAGGGCTGCAATTTTTGTATTTATATCTGCCTTGTGTATGGACCCTGATATGCGTCCTCCTGCATATACAGGCATTGAAACCGATATCAGTGAATTGAAATTGTTGATGCCGTCAGGATTGTTCAGGGATGAGGGGTTAAAATCCTTTGACTGAATCCTGCCCTGGTTCAGAAGTGTTGCAAATGCCCACATGGGCGCATCTGTCCTGCTGAATGTTTCTGTGAAATCTATTTTGGGCATAAAACCTGCCTTTGCCCTGCCAAGATTGTGTTCAGCGGTTTTTTCGCCGAATACGGCGGCTTTAAGTTCGGGGCTGTATGCCATTGCATTTTTTATGGCATCTGCAAGAGTAAGTATATGGTTCTGAATACCCGCAGGTTTTTTGGTTCCGGCATTTGCCCCTGTTGTGATCATAAGGCAGATAATGAGAAAACCTGTAAATACATTGATTATTTTTTTCATGTTCTCCCCATGATGCATTTTAAAGATGATTTTATGCGATAACTGAATTGATATATACTTTAGCACAGGTGCATGATTTTTATCCATAAAAAAAGGGGTTTTTGTGAAATTTCAAAAACCCCTGATGTTTTCTGGTACCGGAGGCGAGACTTGAACTCGCAAGGGCTTGAAGCCCGGAGGATTTTGAGTCCTCTGCGTCTACCAATTCCACCACTCCGGCATGAATGTTTTCTTTTAAGGGAAAACCTCTGGTTTGTCAATTAAATTATGGTGTTTTTCATCTGTTTAAAGCCTTTCTTATCGCATCTTCCGTAACTGCTCCCTGTCTTGAGACAATGATTTTTTCGCCTGTCACATCGACGATGGAAGAGCCAATGCCTCCTTTTAATGTACCTGCGTCCAGTACAAGATCTGCTCTGTCTGTTATGGAAGGATCAAGGTCGTTTGTGGTGGTACACCCCGGCATGGAGGAAATATTTGCACTGGTTCCTGTGACGGGAAATCCGAGATTTTTTACAAGTGCCTGTGCAACAGGGTGGCCTGGAAGCCTTATGCCTATTTTGCCTGTTCCGGAAGTTAAGACTGGAAGAACCTGTTTTTGTGCTTTGAAAACCAGGGTGAGGTTTCCGGGCCAGAAAGCATTGATCAGTTTTAAAGCCGAGTCTGGTATGGAGGCGGCAAGATCATAAAGCATGGATTTATCCGGAATCAGTATCAGTATGGGGTTATCCGCAGGCCGCTGTTTTATCTGGAACACTTTTTCAACGGCTTTTTCATTCAATGCACTGGCTGCAAGTCCATAAATGCATGAAGCCGGGAAAATAACCACCCCGCCATTGCGGATGGTTTTCCCGGCTGCAAGGATAATTTCAGGTTCAGGTTCAATTGGATTAACCTGAACAATTTTCTTTGTTTTCATGCAAAAGCTCTGGCTTTTTTGTCAACCTTGTCTGCCATTTTCTGCTTGAAAGCCGTCAGTTTTTCAGCAATTTCAGGATCGGAAAGCCCAAGTATCTGGGCAGCGGCAATTCCGGCGTTATATGCGCCTGATTTTCCGATTGCCATGGTTGACACAGGTATTCCAGGAGGCATCTGTACTGTGGCAAGCAGTGAATCCATCCCCTGAAGCGCTGATGAGTCAATGGGGATACCCAGAACCGGAAGTGTTGTATGTGCTGCAATTACTCCTGCAAGATGCGCTGCATGGCCGGCTGCACAGATCAGAACATTGACCCCTTTTGCTCTTGCCTGTTTTGCAAGTTCTGCAGCTTTTTCAGGGGTTCTGTGGGCAGATGCCACTGTAACATAATATGGGATATTAAATTCCTTCAGTATTTCAAGTGTGCCTTTGACAACATTGAAATCAGAATCACTTCCCATTATTACTCCAACCTTTGGGGCAAGTGAGAGGCGCTGCAGGGCTTTTGCTCCGATGTCCTTTCTGAAGAAGCAGCCTTTGAATGAAATTTCTGAGCATGCCTTGTATGCCCTGTCAATGGCCTGCTCAACCGTATTGCCAAGTGATGTCACTCCAAGCACTCTGCCGCCTGAGGTGACAATCCTGCTGTCCTGCATGGCTGTGCCGGCATGAAAGACAACAGTGTCTTCAGTTTTTTCTGCTTCATCCAGCCCTGAGATCTCCATTCCCGTATCATAGGAGCCAGGATATCCTTCTGATGAAACAACCACACACATGGCAGCCCTTGGATCTATTTTTGTGGAGTGATTGTGTAATGTCCCGTCACAGCAGGCTTCCATGAGAGGAACAAGATCATTTTCAAGGCGCATGAGTATGGGCTGGGTTTCAGGGTCTCCAAGCCTTGTGTTGAATTCCAGAACCTTGATCTGATTTTTATCCACCATAAGTCCTGCATAAAGAACCCCCTTAAAGGGAGTGCCTTCCTTTGCCATTCCCTCAATGGCAGGAATCATGACTTCATCCATTGCTTTTTTTCTGAGCATGTAATCAAGAACCGGAGCAGGGGAATATGCGCCCATGCCTCCGGTATTCGGGCCTTGGTCGTTGTCGAATATTCTTTTATGGTCCTGTGATTCAGGAAGGGGCAGAACAGTTTTGCCGTCTGTCAGAACTATGAATGAAGCTTCTTCTCCCTTTAGGCATTCTTCCACCAGAACCACGGACCCTGCATCACCAAATGCTTTTTCATTTATCATTGAGTCAATGGCTTTGTCAGCTTCTTCAATGGTCTGGCATATGATGACCCCTTTGCCGGCAGCAAGCCCGTCCGCTTTGACAACACACGGAGCGCCAATGGCTCTGGCATATGCCTTTGCCCTTTCAGCATTTGTAAAGGCCTTGCCCATGGCACAGGGGATTTTGTATTTCTGCATATGCTGTTTTGAAAATACCTTGCTGCCCTCAAGCCTTGCCCCTGCTTTGTCAGGGCCAAATACCTTCAGGCCCATATCTGAGAAAACATCGGCTATCCCCTGTACAAGCGGGCCTTCCGGGCCCACAACAGTCAGATCAATTTCATTGTCCCTGGCAAAGGCAGCCAGGTTGTCCATATCGTCTGCCTTGATGGGGACAGATTCAGCAAGCTGTGCTGTGCCTGCATTTCCGGGGGCGCAGAATATTTTTTCCACCAGAGGGCTTCTGGAAATTTTCCAGACAAGTGCATGTTCACGGCCTCCGCTGCCAACAACTAAAATTCTCATATTGATCTCCTTAATTTCTGTTTTTCATGATTTTCAATGGCCAGGTCTATGAGCCTGTCAAGCAGGGCAGTGAATGAATATCCAGCTGCCTGTGCTGATTTAGGATACAGGCTTGTTGAGGTCATTCCCGGAATTGTGTTGGTTTCAAGCACAGACAGTTCTCCATTGGACAATATCATGTCAGTCCTTGAATATCCTTTTAGAAAAAGAGTATTATGTGCCTTTAGAGCAAGATGCTGAATTTTTTGTGTAATGGTTTTGCTGATTTCTGCGGGGCAGATCTCATTTGTTTCCCCGTGTATGTATTTTGCCTTGTAATCAAAAAATTCGTGATTTTTTCCGGGAATGATTTCAATGACCGGCAGAGCCTGTATCTCATCGTTTCCCAGCACTCCGCAGGTAAATTCCCTGCCGTTTATATATTTTTCCATGATAATATGTTCATCATGGCCAAAGGCCTTGTTTACGGCAGGTTCGATATCATGGACTGTCCTGGCAATGGTCATGCCAACGCTTGACCCTGCACACGCAGGCTTTACCATCATGGGCAGGCCAAGGGCATTGGCTGCGTCTGTGTAATCAATTGTTTCTCCTGAACCAAGACTTATATATTCTGGTGTGGGTATGCCGGCTTTTTCATAAAGCCTTTTTGCCGCAAGCTTGTTCATTGCTAGGGAACTTCCAAGTACTCCTGCGCCCTGGTATGGAATGTCAAGCAGGTCAAGAAGGCCCTGGCTTGTGCCGTCTTCTCCGAACGGCCCGTGCAGGATTATCAGGGCGACATCAATTTTTTCAGCATCATTGACCAGTTTCGGGATATCAGTTGCAGGGTCATACATGGTGATCCTGTATCTGTTTTTATCAAGGGCTTCAAACACCTGTTTTCCGCTGTTGAGGGACACCTGCCGTTCCGAAGATACACCTCCGGATAAAAGTGCCAGCCTGATTTTTTCCATGCTGTCCTCCTGTATTATCCCTGAATTATATTCTGCCTGGCTGTTTCAAACTCTTCTTTTGTGATGAGGTTTTTTTCATAAAGTGTGGTCAGTGCAAGAAGCTGCTGCTCAATATGGTTCAGGCCTGTGCCGATCAGCAGGTGGTCGGGATTTGGTGAAGATGTGTGTGCAATCATATCTGCAGAAGGTTTGCCAGCCGATAATCTGAAACTTGCAAGGCCTCCGAAAACCCTGACTTCGACTTCCCTGTCCTGGAATCCAGGTGAGGACAAAAGTTCTTTTAAACCGGAAGAACCTGTTTTCATTCTGCGGTAAAAGATAAAGGCAAGTGATAATACAAGTACAGCTATACCGCCCATTATCCATGGCAGGTAATGATAAAATCCCCGGAAAAGGACTACGGAGACCCCCACTCCTGCAAGCAGAAAAACATGCAGAAGCAAAATGAAATAAGCTGTGAAAATACTTTTGAAAAGTCCTGTTTTGTCTTTTTTGATAAAATTCATGATATTTTTTTAATAATATTGTTCCGATAATTATCCAGCATGGGAGAGCAGGGCCTGTCCCCCCTCATTGTGCTGAGTTTTGCAAGAAGATAATTGAGTTTTTTCTGTATCCTGCCGCGTTCCTCAGATTCAGCATCTGTGGCTTCAAGCAATAGTTCCGTATCTGTAATTTTTTTTTTAAGCTCCACTTCAGGGGGAAGAAACCCTGAATTTTTCAGAATCTTGTGAGCAAGCCTGAATTCTTCAGGAATATTCTGGTCTTCAAATTTCAAAGGCTTGTTAGCCCCTTCAAGATTGTCAAATTCACCGTTTTTCTGGGCCTGTTTTATTCTCTGCTCAACCAGTGCCTCGAATCCTGGAATCATAAAACAGCATATACTCCTGAAAGTTTACGATTATTGTTGATCTAATTTATATTTTAAAATCCTGATTTTATTAAACCTGAGTCAGATTTGCAAGGGATATTTTCTTGACACTCCAGGGGCAATGCTGTATCAAATATCATTTTAAATTAACCGATTATCAGACAACAATATATGGGGGTTCTGTCCGGAGATATTGCCCTGAATCCTGAAGGCTGCAGGCCGGTTGACCCTGAAAATGGTTATACAACCAGCATATTGATTATAAAATGAGCAAGAAAAAGAACATAAGCCAGCTTAGAAACATTGGGATAATGGCACATATTGATGCCGGTAAAACCACTGTTACGGAACGGATTCTTTATTATACAGGAAAATCCTATAAAATAGGTGAAGTCCATGACGGAGAAGCTGTTATGGACTGGATGCAGGATGAGCAGGAACGCGGAATTACCATTACTTCTGCCGTAACTGCATGTGAGTGGCATAATTCAACAATTCAGATAATAGACACTCCCGGCCACGTGGATTTCACGGTTGAAGTTGAAAGGGCGCTGAGAATACTGGACGGAGCCATAGGGGTCTTTTGTGCTGTGGGCGGGGTCGAGCCGCAGTCCGAAACTGTATGGCGGCAGGCTGACCGCTATTGTGTCCCAAGGCTTGCTTTTATCAATAAAATGGACAGAGTGGGCGCTGATTTTTTTGGCGCTGTGGATTCAATGAAGGAAAAACTGGGGGCCAACCCTGTAATGCTGCAGCTGCCAATGGGATCTGAAGATGCCTTTGACGGGGTTATTGACCTTCTGCGCATGAAACAGATCACATGGGATGAAGCTTCAAAGGGCCAGGAATATTTTGTCGATGATATTTCTGGTGAATTTGAAGCCCAGGCAGAGGAGTATCGGGAAAAAATGCTGGAGGCAATTGCTGACCTTGATGATGATATAATGGAAAAATATCTTTCTGAAGAGCAGATTCCGGTTGACGAGCTTGTAAAGGCCATTCGTTCCGCCACCATTGCAAGGCAGATGGTTCCTGTCCTGTGCGGAAGCGCTTTGAAAAACAAGGGGATACAGCCTTTGCTCGATGCCATAGAATTATTTTTGCCAAGTCCGCTTGATATTCCGCCTGTCAAAGGCATTCATCCCGATACTGAAGAAGAACTGGAATTTTTTCCTGAAAGGAACGGGCCTCTGGCTGCCCTGATTTTCAAGGTTTCAATGATTGAAGGCCGTAAGCTTTCATTTGCCAGAATATATTCCGGCAGGATTGAAGCAGGCTGTGATGTATTTAATCCAGGTTCAGGAAAAAAGGAAAAATTGTCCAGAATTCTGAGAATGCATGCAAATAAAAGAGAACGCCTGAAGCAGGCCTTTGCAGGAGATATTATCGGCATAGTCGGGCTTAAGAATTCAGGCACAGGAGACACATTGTGTTCGGCTGATCATCCTGTCCTGCTCGAAAAAATGGAATATGATGACCCTGTTATTTCCATTGCCATTGAGCCCAAGACCCATGCTGATCAGGAAAAGCTGGACAATGTCCTTGAAAAATTCATTATTGAGGATCCTACCCTGAAAGTCAGGCGAGATGAGGAGACCGGCCAGACCATTTTATCCGGCATGGGAGAGCTTCATCTTGAAATAATTATTTCACGTATGCTCAAGGAATTTAAGACCAATGTCAATGTGGGCAACCCTCAGGTTGTATACAGGGAAATACTTGATTCTTCTGTGCGTGGCAAAGCTGTATTTGAGAGAGAAATTTCCGGCAAGACCCATTATGCAATGCTTGAAATCAGTCTTGCTCCGCGAGACAGGGGAGATGGCATCAGTTTTGAATCCAGGGTGGGAGAAGAACAGATTGCGCCGCAATATATTCCTGCCATTGAAAAGGGTATAAAAGAGAGTCTTGAAGGCGGGTTTCTAAAGGGGTATCCCATTGTGGATGTTGCCATTGCAGTTGAAGACGGCAGTTTTGATGAGCGCAGTTCTGAACTTGCCTTTTCCGTCTGTTCCTCCATGGCATGCAGAGATGCCCTTGAAAACGCATCCATAAGTCTGCTTGAACCGATCATGGAAGTGGAGATTTTCATACCTGATGCTTATATGGGAGATGCCATTGCAGACCTCAATGCAAGGGGAGGCAAGGTTGAATCCATCAGCCCTAAATCAGGTATCCAGGTTATAAGAGCTGTGGTGCCCCTGGCAAAAATGTTCGGGTATTCCACAGCTCTGCGTTCGGCAAGTCAGGGGAGAGGTACTTTTACAATGAAATTCTCCCGTTTTGACAAGGTGTGATCAGTCTCCTTCATATATTGCATCGTTGGGGAAAAGTTTTTTGATATCAGCTGGTGTGACATCATACATGCCGGAGCCTACCACATAATCCTTGTCGCCGTGTTTCACGAGCTTGCAGAAGGAAACCTTGGGCGAGCTTTTTTTCTCGCCGGGTTTGGGCCAGAAATATGGAATCCAGCCGCTTCCGTGGTCTTCCACTGTTTCATTCATGGCAGCAAAAAAATATGAGCCCTTGACATCCCTTAGATCAAGCAGGGATTTTCCTTCAAGTGAAGGCTTGATAGGGTGCATTACCATGATGCCGTCAAGGTTGTGCACCCAGATATATCCTTTGCCGTTGCCGAAACGGAATTCCCCGTTGGGATCCTTTATTGTGGCAAGAGCGGCATCTCCTTGTGCTTCAAGCAGTTTTGCCGCCGCAATTACCTTTTGTTTGCAAAGCTGGGGAGTCAGTTCCTCGGTAAAGCCTGTGTCCGTAAAACAAAATACAATTGTCAGGACAATAATCCAGACTAAAGATTTTTTAATCATGGTCTTCTCCTTTTTTATATGGTTGAGGTGAGTTTACACCATAGTTAAAGCCTGAACTGATTTACAATTTCCTGTAAATCTCCTGCAAGTTGTTTTAAATTTCTGCTGTTGATGTTGAGCTCTTCACTGCTTTTTGCCAGTTCAATGCTGCTGGTATTGACATCGCCGATATCCTTTGCAATTTCCTGTGCAACATCTGAACTCTGGGCAACATTTTCACTTACTTCTTGGAGCCCGCCGGATGCCTGGCCCATGTTATCTGCAATTTCTTTTGTGGTGGCTGATTGTTCCTCTACCGCTGCTGCAATGGTTGAAACAATATCATTAACGTTTTCAATAATATCTGCAACAGCTTTGATTTCCGTCACAGTATCAGCAGTGGAATTCTGTATGCCTTCTATGCGTGTGCGTATATCCTGGGTGGCTTCAGCGGTTTGAAGTGCAAGCTGTTTGATCTCAGATGCCACAACGGCAAAACCTTTGCCTGCTTCTCCTGCCCTTGCAGCTTCAATGGTGGCATTCAAAGCCAGAAGATTGGTCTGTTCGGATATTTCAGAAATAACCTCTGTTACTTTGCTGATGGCCTTTGCCGCTTCTCCAAGTTCATTGACTTTGGCTGTTGCCCCTTCTGCCTTTGCAACGGCTTCTCTTGTGATGGAGCTGCCTTTTTCCGAGTTTTTGGCAATTTCGTTTATGGATGAATTGATTTCATCTGTTGCTATGGTAACAGTATTGATATTGGCAGTTGCTTCTTCAGAAGTTGCAGCCACTGAATTCATGTTGGTGCTCATTTCTTCTGCAGCAGCTGCAACTGATTCTGATTTTGCAGTCATATTTTTTGCCCCGTTGGATAGAGATGATGCAAGCAGGGTGTGATCGGAAGATGATTCAGTCTGGTGTGCTG